>JBJTPA010000248.1:0-7010 GCA_046074885.1 Planctomycetaceae bacterium | reverse complement strand
GTCGCCGATCCGCTGGAAGCCGAACATCGAGTAGTAGATGAACATCGGGATCATCGGCACGCCGTGGCTGGCGTAGGCCGTGCCCGCGGCGACGAAGCTCGACATGCTCCCCGCCTCGGTGATGCCCACCTCGAGGATCTGGCCGTCCTTCGCCTCGCGGTAGTAGAGGAGCTGGTCGGAGTCCACCGGCTCGTAGAGCTGGCCCGAGTGGGCGTAGATCCCGCACTGCTTGAAGAGCGGGTCCATGCCGAACGTCCGCGACTCGTCGGGCACGATCGGCACGATGTGCTTCCCGACCCGCCTGTCCTTGAGGAGCGACGCCATGAGCGTGACCACGCCGGTCGTGGTGGAGACCTCGCGGCCCGCGCTCTTCTCGATGAAGCCCATGTAGTCGGCCAGCGGCGGCGTCTCGAGCCGCGGGCCCCGCTTCGGCCGGCTCGGCACCTGGCCTCCGAGCGCGGCCCGCCGCTCGCGGAGGTATCGCATCTCCTCGGAGTCCTCCGGCGGCCGGTAGAAGGGCGCCTTGGCCACCTCGTCGTCGGAGATCGGGATGCCGAACCGCGAGCGGAAGGCCCGCAGCTCGTCCTCGTTGAGCTTCTTTTGCTGGTGGGTGACGTTGCGGCCCTCGCCCACCTCGCCGAGGCCGTAGCCCTTGATCGTCTTGGCGATGATCACCGTCGGCTTGCCGTGGCACTGCATGGCCGCGGCGTAGGCCGCGTAGACCTTCTCGGGATCGTGGCCGCCCCGCTTCAACTTCTTGAGCTTCTCGTCCGAGAGATGCGCCACCATCTCCAGGAGCTTCGGGTCCGCCCCGAAGAAGTGGTCGCGGATGTACCCGCCGGGCATGACGACGTACTTTTGGTACTGGCCGTCCACGACCTCGTTCATCCGCTTGACGAGCAGCCCCTCGTCGTCCCGGGCGAGGAGCGGATCCCAGTCCTCGCCCCAGATCACCTTGACGACGTTCCAGCCGGCGCCGCGGAAGCAGCCCTCGAGCTCCTGGATGATCTTGCCGTTGCCGCGGACCGGGCCGTCGAGCCGCTGCAGGTTGCAGTTGATCACGAACACGAGGTTGTCGAGCCCCTCGCGGGCGGCCAGCGAGATCGCCCCGAGCGTCTCGGGCTCGTCGGTTTCGCCGTCGCCGATGAAGCACCAGACGTGCTGCTTGCTCGTGTCCTTGATGCCGCGGTCCTGGAGGTACTTGTTGAACCGCGCCTGGTAGATGGCCATGATCGGCCCCAGGCCCATCGACACCGTGGGGAACTCCCAGAACTCCGGCATCAGCCAGGGGTGCGGGTAGCTCGAGAGCCCGCCGCCGTCGGCCAGCTCGCGACGGAAGTTCTCCAGGTGCTTTTCCGTCAGCCGCCCCTCGACGAACGCGCGAGCGTAGACGCCCGGCGAGGCATGGCCCTGGAAGTAGACCTGGTCGCCGGAGTAGTCGTCGCCGCGGCCGCGGATGAAATGGTTCATCGCCACCTCCACGAGCGTCGCCGAGGACGCGAACGTCGAGATGTGGCCGCCGATGCTCTTGTCCTCGCGGTTGGCGCGGACGACCATCGCCATCGCGTTCCAGCGGATGATGCTCTTGATTCGCCGCTCGATTTCGCGGTTTCCCGGGAACTGGGGCTGGCGGTCGGCGGGGATCGTGTTGATGTAGGGGGTGGTGGCCGAGAAAGGGATCGGCACGCCGAGCCGGTAGGCCTCCTGCTCGATGGCCTGGAGGAGATAGGCCGCCCGGTCGCCGCCCCGGCTGTTGATCACGTACCGCAGGGAGTCGAGCCACTCCCGGGTCTCGGTCGGGTCCGAGTCCACGGCCGACACCCCGTCGGCTGCCTCCGGCTGGCCGGACGTGCCCTCCCCGACCTGGCCGATCGTCATCGGCACGTGGGCGCCCCCCGGCAGGCCACCGGCTGCGGCTCCGGCCGGGTCGAGCACCTCGCCGGACTGGTCGATCTCAGGGCTGGCCATGGGGGACTCCCGGGGGAAACGCGATAATCTCCCATTATTCCGCGGTTTCGGGGGGACGTAAAGGCCGAAACGATGGGCGGCAAAAGCCGCGATTCATTCCCCTCGGAACTCACAACGGCGCCAGGCCCGGAGGGGCCGGGTTGATTCCAGCCGACCGGAGGTCGGCCAAGGCACGGTCGGCAGGATGCCGAGGCGTGCCGTGATGCGAGAGGCGGGATTCGAACCCGCACGCCTTTCGGCACTGGAACCTAAATCCAGCGCGTCTGCCAGTTTCGCCACTCTCGCTTCAGCGCGAAATCGGCCATCCATGGCCCGATTTCGCTTGTCACCCGGAGGGCAAGCCAAGGTTGCCCTCCGGCGACGGCACCGCATCCAGCGGTGCCCCGACACGATACCATCCTGTGGTCCGCGCTCGTGGACTTCGCATCTCGCGGGCGCCGACTCGGGCAAAGCGAGGGGATGCCCGTGCCCTCGAGCGGGCTATGGAAGCGAGCGCAGCCAGGATGGCGAAGCGAAGCGGACATGCAGAGAGCCGAGGCCTCGGAGGGCCGAGGCGAACGTCAAGCGAGAGGGCATGGGCATCCCTGAAGCCGCGGGACGCCTCAGGATCGTGTGTGATATGCAAAAGCCGAGCGGGTTGGGCGCGAGTCGGCTACGGCACATCGCCGCCCCCGGTCGCCTCGAGCAGACGGTCGAGGTTGCCACCGCCGGCCGCGTCGCGGGGGGGCCACGAGGCGATCAGCCGCTCGCGCTCGATCTCGTCGGCCGCGCCCACGCGCTGCCGCGCGTGGCGGATCTCCAACGATCGCACCCGCTCGCCCGGGGCGTGCGTCGCGTTCCAGTGCCGCGCGAGGCCCGCGGCCACCGTGGGCGCCACCGGCGCCTGCGCCGGCCAGCCGAGGCACCAGCAGATGTTGTGCCAGCGGTTGTCGGCCAGCGACGTGAACCCGCCCTCGGGCCGCGAATCCCCGCACGGCCGCCCGCCGCGCAAGAGGTCCACCACGCGGCCATCGACGAGCTCGGCGCGGGCGTAGACCCACTGCTCCTCGTCGGGCACGAAGCCGAACATCCTCCAATCCTGGTGGAGGCCGCAGACGTTCAGCACGACCACGATGGGCCGCGGCAGCGGGCCGAGGCCGCAGCGGAAGGTGACGAGGCTGACCGCCGCCAACGCGAGCGCCGCCCCGCACGCCCACGCCGCCGGACGTCGCAGCCGGCACACGACCCGCGGCTCGACGGGATCGCGCCCCCGATCCCAGGCGCGCGACGGGACGAGCGGCAGCCAGGCCGCGATGCCGATCGGCACGAACAGCCCGACGGTCATCGTGAAACCGATCAGGACGTGGAAGGCAAGGAACGCGGCCACGAGGATCGCGCGGACACGGGGCGACGGCCACGCGAGCAGGAGCAGCGGCGCCGCCACCTCGAGGGCCACGATGGCCCAGGCCGCGGGATCGCCCACGAGTCCCGAGCGGGCCAGCGCCATGCCGAGGGCCGTGCCATGGTCGTGCACCGACAGCGCGTGCGCCACGGCGTTGCCGCTCAGCCACGACGCGTTGCACTTGGCGAGGCCGGCCGACACGTAGACGGTGACGAGCTGGAGCACGAGCGCGACGGTGGCGATCGAGCAGGCCATGCCCCGGGCCGGCGGCGCGCCGGCCGCGCGCCGCCGCGCGTCCCCCGACCAGGCGGCGCCGAGGGGCATGAACATCGCCCAGAAGAGCTGGCAGGCCAGCCACACGTCGCCGCCGCTCGCGGCCGGTCCAGCCCTCCGGATCACGCTCCACACCGCGGCCCAGGCCGCGACGGTCGCCGCGGGCGTGGCCACGCCCGCTGCCAGCGCGACCCCCGCGACCCCCTCGAGGGCCAGCACCGCGGCGTTCCACCAGTCGGCGTCGACGAGGAACGCCAGCGACCAGACGGTGGGATCGCCGAAGGACCGGCGCATCGCGTCGGGCGGGAACATCCCATCGACCCCGAGCATGAGCGGGAAGTCGCGGCTCCGCAGCACGCAGTCAACGCAGAGGATGCACCCGAGCGCGATCCGGTAGGCGGCCAGGCTCCGCACGTCGAGCGAAAAGACGTCGCGGGCCCAGCGCCGCAGGCGGCCGCGGCACGCTTCCCGCGCCCCGGCGTGACCGACGTCGCTCGTGGTGCCGGCGTTGCCCATCGGTGCTGCCGTCCGTGGCCCGCGATCAGCGCATCTCGTCCGCGGCTGCGGATGACGGCGCTGTCGCCTGCAGGAACCGCTCGAGGTTGCCGCCCCCCGCCGGCGTCCGCTCCGGCCAGCACGCCACGATGTGCTCGTACTCGCCGGCGGCGGAGTCGCCACGGCGCTGGACGGCGTGCCGGATCTCCACGCTCCGCACCGCGACGTCGGGGGCGTGGGCCGCGTTCCAACGCCGCGCCAGGCCGGCGGCCACGGCGACACCGAGGTCGTGCGAGCCGGGTGCCGCCAGCACCCAGCAGAGCTTGTGCCAGCGGTGGTGCGGCAGCGACGTGAACCCGTCAGCCGCCAGCCCGCTCCCGCACTGGCGGCCGCCCCGCATCAGGTCCACGACGGCGCCGTCGGCCAGCACCGCGCGGGCGTAGACCCCCTGCTCGACCGGCGGAACGGTGCCGAACATCGGCCAGTCCTGGTGCTGCGCGGTGAGATTCACGACGGCCGCCAGCGGCGCGGGCGGCGGGCCGCCCCGCCACCGCGCGTGCACGAGACTCGCGGCGGCCACCGCCATGCCGGCCGTGCAGGCCCAGGCCGCCGGCCGCGGCAGGCCGGTCGCTGCCGCGCCGGCCGCCGGAGAGCGCCCGCGGTCCCAGGCCTGGGCCGGCAGCATCGGCAGCCAGGCGGCCAGCGAGATCGGGACGAACAGGCCAACCGACATGAACAGCCAGATGGCCGCGTGAAAGGCGACGAACGCGGCGGCCGCCGCGAGCCGCACCCGCGGCGCCGGCCGGAGGATCAGGAGCGGCGGCACCGCGAGCTCGAGGAGCACGACGGCCCAGGCCGCCGGGCGGCCGAACACGCCCGCGTCGGCCCAGGCCATCCCCAGCGTTGAGCCGAAGTTGTGCACCGAGAGGGCGTTGGCGACCGCGGCGCCGTCGAGCCACGTGGCATTGCACTTCGCGATCCCGGCCGACGCGTAGACGGCCACGAGCTGCAGCACGAGCGCCGCCGTGGCCACCGAGCAGCACGCGGCCTGCGGGCCGGCGCGGCCCCGCCGCAGCGCGTCCCACGACCAGCAGGCCCCCAGCGGGATGAACATCGACCAGAAGAGCTGGCAGGCGAGCCAGGCGTCGCCGGCGTTCGCTGCGGGGTACGTGCGGCGATACACGCTCACCACCGCCAACCAGGCAAGGGCGGTCGCGAGCCGCGTCGCCACGCCCGCGGCCAGCAGGACACCGGCCACGCCCTCGAGCGCCAGGACAGCCGCGTTCCAGGCCGTCGAGTCGTGCAGCCAGGCCAGCGACCAGGCCGTGGAGCCTCCGAGCTGGCGGCGGACGACGTCGGGCGGAAACACCCCGTCGATGGCGAACATGAGGTCGAAGTCGCGGAACCGCGACGCGCAGTCGGCGCAGACGACCGCGCCGAGCGCGATCCGGTAGACGGCCAGGCTCCGCGCGTCGAGCGTGAAGGCAGCGCGGGCCAGCCGCGTCCACCACGGTCCGTTCCTTGATGGATCCATGCTCCGAAACTACAACAACGCGGCTGCGGCGGGCGAGAGCAACCGGCCGCCCGGAGCGGCGTCACGAGGAGCGAGGCGATTCATGCACGTGCCACTGGTGGTGCTGGGCGGCGGACCCGGGGGCTACGCCGCGGCCTTCCTCGCCGCCGACCTCGGCATGGAGGTGGCGATCGTCGAACGGGACGAGCGGCTCGGCGGCACCTGCCTGCTCCGCGGCTGCATCCCCTCGAAGGCGCTGCTCCACGTGGGCCGCGTGCTCGCCGAGTGCCGGGAACTCGACGAGTGGGGCGTGCACCTGGCGCGGCCGAAGATCGACCTCGCCGCGCTGCGGGCCCGCAAGGAGAAGGTGATCGCCACGCTGGCCGGCGGCCTCGGCACCCTCGCCCGGCGCCGCAACGTGACCGTCGTCCGCGGCGCGGCCCGGTTCACGAGTTCGACGACGCTCGAGATCGCGCCGACCGAGCCCGGCGGAGCGTCGCAGTCGATCACGTTCGACCACTGCATCCTCGCCTCCGGCTCGAGGCCGGCGCGGGTGCCTGCGTTCGACGTCGGCAGCCCGCGCGTCATGGACTCCACCGGCGCGCTCGACCTCGCCGACGTTCCGAAGTCGCTGCTCGTGGTCGGCGGGGGCTACATCGGGCTCGAGATGGGCACGGTCTACGCCGAACTCGGCTCGAAGGTGTCGGTCGTGGAGCTCACCGACGGCCTCCTGCCCGGCGCCGACCGCGACCTCGTGAAGCCGCTGCAGCAGCGGCTCGAGAAGCTCTTCGACGGGATCATGCTGCGGACGAAGGTCGTGGGCCTCGAGGACACCGGCGCGGCCATCCGCGTGCGGTTCGAGGGGCCCGACGGGGCGAGCGACCGGGAGTTCTCCCGCGTGCTCGTCGCGGTCGGCCGCAGGCCCAACTCGGACGGCATCGGCCTCGAGAACACCGCCGTGAAAGTGAGCGCCCGCGGCTTCGTCGAGGTGGACGGCCAGCAGCGGACCGCCGACCCGCGGATCCTCGCCATCGGCGACGTCTGCGGCGAGCCGATGCTGGCCCACCGCGCCAGCCACCAGGGAAAGGTCGCCGTCGAGACGCTGCACGGCGAGCCGGCGCTGTTCGCGCCGCGGGCGATCCCCGCGGTCGTGTTCACGGATCCCGAGATCGCCTGGGCGGGCCTCACGGAGCAGGAGGCGGCCGCCGCCGGGCGGACGGTCGAGGTGAGTCGCTACCCCTGGGCGGCCAGCGGCCGCGCCCACGCCCTCGGCCGCACCGACGGGCTCACGAAGATGCTGGTGGACCCCTACACAGGCGCGAGGCGATGGAATACGCGTTGAAGTACGGCAGGAATCTGGACCTGGATTTGGCGGACCGG
>JBJTPA010000247.1:0-6883 GCA_046074885.1 Planctomycetaceae bacterium | reverse complement strand
TGAAGCCGCGGGTATCGAGGAACTCGGCCGATCCGGCGCCGCTGCCGGCGAGCGCGGCCTCCACGTCGGCGAGCGCCGCCTCGAGGTCGCGGCCGACGAGCGCGCGGACGTAGGCGCGGTGGTTGAGCGCCTCCGGGTCGGTGGCACCGGCCAGCCCCACGGCCGCCTCGGCATCGGCGACCGCATCGTCCGGGCGGGCGAGCACCACGTTGACGAGGGCCCTCACCCGGCGCGGCCGCGACGCCGTGGGGGCCAGTTCGATCGCGCGGCCGGCGTCCTCCGCCGCGCCGGGCGCATCGAGGGCGTCGAGCCGCAGCATGGCCCGCCAGCAGTGGAGTTCCGCCGCCAGCGGCCCGTCCTCGTCGCTCCACGCCAGCGCCCGGCCCAGGTCGCCGATCGCGGCCGTCGTCCTCCCCCGGCCCTCGTGACCGATGGCGCGCTGCACCGACCAGCGGACGACGACCTCGCGCACCACCGGCAGCACGGCCGGGGCCGCGAGCCCCGGGCCCAGCACGCCGGCGAGCAGCGCGAGCACGAGCAGCTTCTTGCCGCGGCCGGCCGCGCGGCGTGGCGCCGCGGTCCGCCCCGACCCGCCGGGCGGATCGAACTCGGCGGGGATCGGAAACCCGAGGTGATCGTGGCGCATGGAATCGTCGCAGCCGGGACACGCATCGATCGCGGCGGTGCCGCCGCGATCGCCGTCCCTATGATATTCTCGTGCCCACGGTCGCGGCGAGCGGCTCACGCACTCCGCACGGCCCGGCGATCCTCCAACCCGCGAGAATCCCATGCCCCTGTTCGAGGTCGAGACGAGCGGCCACATCATCATCTCCTGGGCGGCCGACGAGGCGGCGGCGGCGGCGGTGGTCGAGCAGGCGTACCCGGGCGAGACGATCGTGCGGCTCACGCGGCGACCGCGGGATACGTGGGTGATCTCGAAGTCGGCGCTCGGGCTGACCGACTCGCGGATCAACCCGTGCGACACCGCACGCGAGTGCCTGGCCCGGGCCTCGGGCGACAAGCTCCACGCCATCAGGCTCTACATGCACGAGACCGGCGACGACCTCGACCGCGCGCGGAAGGTCATCGAGTCGAACATGGTCATGGGCTGGTGACCGCGGCCGCCGGCCCCGGCGACGATCGTCGCCCCTGCGGCGGCGATCAGTTCACGCGGCCGGCCGGCGACTCGAACGACGCCGGCTGCACGCCGGACGGCGGCTCTGCCGCGAGGCTCGACCGCGTCGTGCGGTAGTTCGACGTGCCGCCGGGGCGGTAGCCCGGATCGGGCCGCCGCTGCGGGGCGGACGGCGCCGGCAGCGGTGGCGTCGAGGCCGGCGGCTGCAGTTCGGCGGGAGCGGCGGGCGTGACGGCTGGGCCGATCGACGGCAGCATCGAGGCCGCGGCGGCCGGCGTTGCCGAGTTGGTGAACCTGCTCGCGCCAGCCGGCGGGGAGAGTCCGTCCGCGGGGGGCGGTTCCGCGACGGCGGGCGCCGCGGGGCCGACGCTCGGCACCGCGCCGCCGGTGAACCGGCTCGTGCCGCTCGCCTCGTAGCGACCGTCGCCGGGCTGAGCTTCCGCAACGCCGGGCGTCCAGGTCGGGGAGGCCGCCCGCGCGTCGGCATAGCGTTGCGATTGTGCGGCCGCGGGGGTGCCCGCCCACGGTGGCGGTGCGGTGGACACGGGCGGCGGGGGATTGCCCGCGGCGTTCGCCGCCGTCCAGGCCGATGGGGTCGCTGCCGCCGGGCCGACGCCGGTCGCGGGCGCCTCCTGCGGCAGCGCGGACGAACTCGGCGAGTAGGGGCCGACCTGGGGGGCGACCGAGCCTCCGGTCGCGGCCGTCGTGGTCGTTGCGGGTGGAGGCGTGGATCCGTACGTCACCGCGGCGGGCGATGCCCCGGGCGCCGTCGAGGCCTGCGATGCCGCGTCCGGGATCGCGTAGCTCTCCGGCGTGGAAGTCGTCGGGTAGGGCTTCGCCGTGGCCGACGGCTTCTGCACGTCGCCCGCGAGGGCCGGTTTCGACGACAGGGGGCCCGCCTCGGGCTCCTTCTGGCCGAACGGCATCCACGACGGCTTCGCCATCCACGAGGAGCCGGTTTGGCAGCCCACGCACGCGACGAGCAGGCCGCAGGCCGCGAGCCCCGCCGTCGCCCGCGCGATCGAGTCCCGGCAGCGCACCGCGTCCATGCAACGTCCTCCGGTTCGGATCCTGATCCGGGGGCGGAAATAGAAGCCCGCGGGCGGCCGCGTCAACGGCAGACGCCGGGCGGTTCCCCGCGGAGGCGAAACTGGGGGGTTCGCGCAGGCCGGGCAACGGCGTGCCAGGCGGACGCCTGGGAAACACGCGATCCCGCCGACCGTCCGCCTACCGCTTCGCGAGCGCGTCGAACCGCTTGCCGACCGCGTCCCAGTCGATGACGCCGAAGATGGCGCCCACGTAGTCGGCCCGCTTGTTCTGGTACTTCAGGTAGTAGGCGTGCTCCCAGACGTCGATCCCGAACAGCGGCACGTTGCCGTGCATGATCGGGCTGTCCTGGTTCGCGGTGCTCTCCACGAGGAGTTTGCCCGCCTTGTCGGCCGAGAGCCACGCCCACCCGCTGCCGAACCGTTTCATGGCGGCATCGGACAGCGCGGCCTTCAAGTTCTCGAAGCTGCCGAAGACCGACCGCACGGCCTCGCCGAGGTGGCCCGCCGGCTCGCCTCCCTTGCCCTTGCCGAGCGAGAGCCAGAACAGGGAGTGGTTGGCGTGGCCGCCGCCGTTGTTGCGGACGGCCGTGCGGATCGCCTCCGGCACCTTGTCGAGGTCGGCGATGAGCTTCTCCACGGGCAGGGCCGCGAGGTCGGCATGCCCCTCGAGCGCCTTGTTGACGTTGTCCACGTAGGCCTTGTGGTGCCGGTCGTGGTGGATCTCCATCGTGAGCGCGTCGATGGACGGCTCGAGGGCGTCGAATGCGTAGGGCAGGGCGGGCAGCGTGTAGGCCATGGGAAAAGGCTCCGATGAACGGTCCGGTCGCGGGCTCGCGACGTCGGCGGGATCGTAGCCGACCACCCGCCGGGCGGCAAATCGCCGCCGGGCGTGACGGACGCCGCCCGACCCTGCGGGTGGGCGCGGTCGCGCGGGCGGCTCCCGGCGGACCGAACCTGCCGAACCTGTGAACCGTGCGGCCTGCCACGGCGCGGCCGCGGCGCGTGAACGACCCGGCCGGCGGCGGTCGAAACAGACACCGGGCCTTTTCCGCGGTCGGCATGGACGCCGCCCCGGGCCCCGCCGGGATGCCGCGCATCCCCACACCCCGGACGGACTCGGGCGCGTCATGGCCTCGACCACGCAGCGACGCGACCACCGCCGCCGGCTGCTGGTGTCCTGGAAGCGTTCGGCCGCGGAGCCCGCGGCCGCGGCTGCGGCCCGGCCCGTCGCCGGCTACGCGGCCGACGCCCATCCTGAGCGGCAGCGCGGCCCGGCCGTCCTCCTGCCCACCGGGATCGGTGGGGTGACGCTGGCGGCGCTCACGATCCTCGCGCCGGTGCTCGGCGCGGCCGCGGTCGGAGCGTGGGAGACCGTGGCTGGCCGGCCGCTGATCGTCCCGGCGGGACGGTTCGCGCGGTCGCTCGAGGCGCTCGCCGCCTGCTGCGATCCCCGCAGCCTGGCGTCGCTGCAGGGCTGGCTCGCGCAGGCGTGGCTGCTCATGGCGGCGGCCGTGGCGCTCGTCGTCAGGCTGATGCGGCGCCATCGCCTCGACGACTACCGGGGCCGCTACCGCGCCTGGGGCTGGATGGCGATGCTGCTCGTCCTCACGGCGCTCGCGGGCGCGGTTCCCGTGGGACGTCTCGCGGGGGCGATGCTCGTGGACGCCACGGGCATCGCGCTCGGGCCGGACGGGATCGGCTGGTGGATCACGATCGCGGCCGCGGCGTGGCTCGCCGTCGGACTATGGGCGGTGCTGCCGCTCCGCGAGCGGGCGGGCACGGCCTGCTGGCTCGGTCTCGCGCTGGCGGCGTGGGGCGGCGCGGCCGCCGCGGAGTGGCTGGCGGCGGGCCGCGACGCCTGGATCGTCGGCGGCCGGGCGGCGTGGGCCCTCGGCGCCTCGCTGGCGGCGGTGGCGCTGCTCGTGGCGGCGCGATCGGTGATCCGCGAGGTCCGCGGCCAGGTGGCGCCGCGGACGGCCGCGACTCCGGCGCGGAACGGGGAGCCCGCGGCCCCGGGCGCGGCCGACGAGGACGTCGAGGTGCGGTTCGACCCGGTGACCGACTCGGCCGCCGCGGAGTCGGACGAGGACGACGACTCGCCGGCCTTCGTGGACGGCTCCGAGCCCGAGCACCGCCACCTGTCGAAGGCGGAACGCAAGCGGCTCAAGAAGCTCGCGCGGATGAACCGGTCCGTGGCCTGACCGAGGCCACGTGCAGCCGCCGGTTGACCCCCGGCCGCCGCGGCGGCGATAACGCCGCTGGAGCCCCGCCATGACCGTCCGCACCCGCTTCGCGCCGAGCCCCACGGGCTACCTCCACATCGGCGGCGTGCGGACGGCGCTGTTCAACTGGCTGTTCGCGCGGCAGCGCGGCGGCCAGTTCATCCTGCGGATCGACGACACCGACGCCGAGCGGAACGTCGAGAGCGCGCTCCAGCCGATCCTCGACGGGCTGCGGTGGCTCGGCATCGACTGGGACGAGGGGCCGGGCGTGGGCGGGCCCCACGCCCCGTACTACCAGTCGCAGCGGGCGGCGGGGCACAAGGCCGCCGCCGCGCGGCTGCTCGCGTCGGGCCACGCCTACCGCGACTTCGCGAGGCCGGAGGAACTCGACGAGGAGCGCAAGGCGGCGCAGGCAGCGGGAAAGCCGTTCCTCTACAGCCGGCGGTTCGCCGCCTTCGACGCCGCAACGGCGGCGCGGTTCGCGGCCGAGGGCCGCCCGGCCGTCGTGCGGCTCAAGATGCCCCGCGAGGGGTCGCTCGTCATCGACGACGCGGTCCGCGGCCGCGTGGAGTTCGCCTGGGACCGCGAGCAGGACCACGTCATCCAGCGGACCGACGGTTCCTGCCTCTACCACCTCGCGAGCGTCGTGGACGACCACGACCTCGCGATCTCGCACGTCATCCGGGCCGAGGAGCACCTCTCCAACACCCCGCGGCAGGCGTTCATCGCCCTGTCGCTCGGCTACGCCCTGCCGGCCTACGCCCACCTGCCGCTCGTGGCCGAGCCGGGCAGCCGCACGAAGCTCTCGAAGCGGAAGCTCGCGCAGTACCTCAAGAACCAGGACTTCAAGCAGGCGATGGAGCACGGGCTCAGGATCGCCGAGCGTGTCGGGCTCGCTCCCGACGCCGACACGTTCAATCCCGTGATCGTCGATTTTTACCGCGAGGTCGGCTACCTCCCCTGGGCGATCGACAACTACCTCGCGCTCCTCGGCTGGTCCTACGACGACAAGACGGAGTTCTTCTCGCGGGACGAGCTCGTGAGGCACTTCACGCTCGAGCGGATCAACTCGTCGCCGGCCAGCTTCGACGCCAAGAAGCTCTGGGCGGTGCAGGACCACTACATGGCCCGGCTCTCGACCGACGAGAAGCTCGCGCTCATGCTGCCGTTTCTCGTGCGGGCGAAGCTCGTGGCCGACCCGCCGCCGGCCGCGGCGATCGAGACGGTGCGGCGCGTGATCGAGGCCTCGGGCGACCGGCTCAAGGTGGCCGGCGACATCCTCGCCTACGCGGACTTCTTCCTCGTGGACGAACCGGCGCTCGACGAGGCGGCGGTGACGCAGCGGCTGGCGAAGCCGGGCGTCCGCGGCCTGCTCGAGGCCTACGCCGCGGCGCTGCGGACGGTCGAGCCCTTCGAGCCGGCGGCGCTCGAGGCCGCGCTCAAGCGGGTGGTGGAGGCCGCGGGCGTGAAGGTGGGCGACCTCGTCCACGCGGTCCGCGTGGCGGTGACGGGCAAGACCGTGGGCCCCGGCCTCTACGACTGCCTCGCGATCCTCGGCCGCGAGGCATCGCTCACCCGGATCACCCGCGTGTTGCCGCGCTGCGGGTGATGGATGTGCACCGTCCGGTGCGGTGGGTCGAGATCGCCGATCAAGTGCCCGCCGCGGCGTGCTCCCACTTCGTCGCCGGCACGCCGTAGTCGCGGAGCAACTCCACGACCCGCGAGTCCTCCACCTGCTCGAAGGTGCGGTAGAACTGCCCGATCGCCCAGAACACTTCGGGCTCGAGGAGGCAGACGAGCCGGTCGCACAAGGGGCGAATCGCGTCGAGCCGGTCGGGCGAGCCAACCGGCACCGCCACGACGATCTCCTTCGCGCCCGCGGCCCGCACCCAGTGGAGCGCCGCGATCATCTTGGCCCCGGTGGCGATGCCGTCGTCGGTGAGGATCACCGTGCGGCCGGCGATCGCGGCCTGAGGACGCACGGCCCGGAACATCGTCTTGCGGCGGGCGATCTCGGCGAGCTGCCGCTGTCGCTCGGCCTCGACGTAGGCGTCGCCGGCGTCGGTCAGGGCGCTGGCGAAGTGGTTCAGGTAGACCTCGCCGTTCTCGCTCACGGCACCGAGCGCCAGTTCCGGCTGGTGCGGCGCGCGGAGCTTTCGCGAGAGCACGACGTCGAGCTCGGCCCCGAGGCCGCGGGCGAGCACGGCGCCGATCTCCACGCCGCCCCGGGGAATCGCCAGCACGAGCGGCCGCTCGAGCGGCTCGCCCCGGAGCCGCTCCACGAGCATCCAGCCGGCCTCCTCGCGGTCGGCGAACATGCGGTGGTTCATGGTCGGGTCCTCACTCGTGCAGGTGCGCGGCGAACCACTCGGCCGCGAGCCGCGCGGCCTCGGCGAGGGTGCCGGGCTCCTCGAAGAGGTGCGTGGCGCCCGGCACGACCGCGAGCCGCTTCTCGCAGTCGAGCGCGGCGAGGGCCC
>JBJTPA010000246.1:0-13375 GCA_046074885.1 Planctomycetaceae bacterium | reverse complement strand
GATCCGCGGGTCGGTCGTGAACACGCCGTCCACGTCGGTGTAGATCTCGCAGACGTCGGCGCCGAGCACGGCGGCCAGGGCCACGGCCGTGGTGTCGGAGCCGCCGCGGCCGAGCGTGGTGATGTTGCCGTGCTGGTCGATTCCCTGGAATCCCGCCGCGATCACGATCGCGCCGTCGGCCAGCAGCGCCTTGACGTGGTCGGTCGAGATCGACTTGATGCGGGCCTTCGTGTGCGTCGAGTCGGTGCGGATGCCGATCTGGGCGCCTGTCAGGCTCACGGCCTTGTGGCCGAGGGCGTGGATCGCCATCGCGAACAGCGCCACGCTCACCTGCTCGCCCGTGGAGAGCAGCATGTCCATCTCGCGGGCGCTGGGCCGCGCGCTGATCTGCTTGGCGAGGTCGACGAGGATGTCGGTCTGGTGGCCCATGGCGCTCACCACCACGACCACCTGGTCGCCAGCCTCGTGCCGCGCGATCGCCTTCCGGGCCGCCGCCGTGATCTTGGCCGCGTCGGCCACGCTCGTCCCGCCGAACTTCTGCACCACAAGTGCCATTTGCCTGCGTCCTTCCGCGACTATCGATCCTCGAAGAGTTCCGTCACGCCGATCCCGTCGCTCGCGCTCCGGGATTCCTGGGGTTGTCGCACGACCCGGCTCTTCAATCTTCAACAGGCCCTGCCCAGGAACTCGCCCATCAGCCGCCAGCCCGGCTCCACGCGGTCGTCCGTCGCGGCCGCGTCCGTCTCCCCGTAGGCCCACCGGCCGTTGGCGGCGACGCCCGTGCCGGCCACGAGAAACGGCACCGGGCCGCGGGAGTGGGTCTTCGTGGAGAGGAACGTGGGGTGGTCGGGGCAGACGAGGATCCGGTGGTCGCCGGCCGCCGCGAGGTGCGCCGCGAGTGGCGCCACGATCTGCGCGTCGATCTCCTCGAGGGCACGCACCTTCGCGGCCGCGTCGCCCTGGTGGCTGGCCTCGTCCGGGGCCTCGACGTGCACGCAGACGAGGTCGCCCGTCTCGAGGGCCGCGATCGCGGCCCGGCCCCTGGCCGCGTAGTCGGTGTCGAGGTAGCCGGTCGCACCCGGCACGTCGATCCGCTGCCAGCCCGCGAGCGCCGCGAGGCCGCGGAGCAGATCCACGCCGGTGATCATCGCCCCACCCACGCCGTAGGCTTCCGTGAAGGGTGTCAGGGCCGGCGCGCGGCCCGCGCCCCAGAGCCAGACGTGCGTGGCCGGCCGCTGCCCGGCGGCCCGCCGCGCCCGGTTGACGGGGTGGTCGGCGAGCCAGTCAACGCTCTGCCCCATGATGTCGGCCAGCAGCCGGCTGCCGGTGCCTCGCGGGAAATCCTCGGTCACCCGCCTGTCCATGAGGTCGTGCGGCGGCGTGGCCCGCAGGTCGGCGCCGAGCGGCGCCGCGGCACCGGCGACTCCCCGGTGCAGGAGCAGGTTGCGGTAGCTCACGCCGGGGACGAATCGCCATGCGGCCGCGATCTCGGGGAAGTTTGCCTCCAGGCCGCGCTGGGCCGCCGCGAGCAGCTCGGTCGCCTCGGCCGTCGAGACGTGTCCTGCCGTGAAGTCCTCCATGACCGCGCCGTCGGGGCCCCGGCCGATCGTGACGAGGTTGCAGCGGACGGCCCAGTCGTGGGGCCCGAGCGCGATTCCCTGCGCCGCGGCCTCGATGGGTGCGCGGCCGGTGAAGAAGGCGAGCGGGTCGTAGCCGAGCAGGCTCATGCAGGCCACCTCGGACCCCGGCGGCAGGCCGTCGGGCACGTGGTTCACGAGGCCCACGCGGCCGCGGACCGCCAGCGCGTCGAGCGCGGGCGTGCGCGCCGCCTCGAGGGGCGTTCTGCCCCCGAGCGACGCCTGCGGCGCGTCGGCCGCACCATCCGGGATCACGATCGCGTACTTCATGCTCGTGTCGCCGGTGATTCAGTCGTCGAGGACGCTCATGCACACCGACTGGCCCACGACCACGTCGGAGGCGTCGATGTGGGCCACCGCCCGGCGGACGGCCGAGGAGCCGCAGGCGTGGGTCATGATCACGAGCGGCACGGCGTTGGCGGGCAGCCCGGCCCGGCCCGTCGCCGGGTGCTGGATGACCGACGCGATCGAGACGCCGTGCTCGCCGAGGATGCCCGTCACCCGCGAGAGCACGCCGGGCCGGTCCACCACGTGGACGCGCACCAGGTGTCGTTCGGAGAAGTCGGCGCCGATGATCCGGCCCGGGCTCTCGACGTCGAGCACGCCCGTGGTGCGGAACGTGATCGCCGCCCTGCCCACAACCGTGTCGATGATGTCGGCGACGACCGCCGACGCCGTCGGCATCTGGCCCGCGCCGAGGCCGTGGAAGAACATCCGCCCCACGGCGTCGCCGACGATGCTCACCGCGTTGTAGGCGCCGCGGGTCTCGGCGAGCGGCGTGCCGATCCGCACCAGCGCGGGGGCGACCCGCATGGCCAGCCGTTCGTCGGCGGTGCGGCCCGCCACGGCCACGAGCCGGATCCGGTAGCCGAACTCCCTGGCGCAGGCGAGCAGTCCGAGGTCGAGGTGCTCGATGCCGGTCCGCGGGATCTCGGCCCACGGCACCCACGTGCCGAAGGCGAGATGGGCGAGGATGGCGAGTTTCTGCGTGGCGTCGGTGGCGTCCACGTCCATCGACGGGTCGGCCTCGGCGTAGCCCTTTTCCTGCGCGAGTTTCAGCGCGTCGCGGTAGTCGGCGCCGTCCTCCTCCATCCGCGTGAGGATGAAGTTGCTCGTGCCGTTGAGGATGCCGCGGATGCTCTCGATGCGGTTGGCGGCCAGGCACTCGCCGATCGCCGCGACGATCGGGATGCCGCCGGCGACGGCCGCCTCGAAGGCGATCGAGCGGCCCTTGCGGCGGGCCACTTCGAAGAGCTCGGGGCCGTGTTCGGCGAGCAGGGCCTTGTTGGCGGTGACGACGTCCTTCCCGTGCTCGAGGAGCTCGATCATCATCGAGCGGGCCGGCTCGAGGCCGCCGACGAGCAGGGCCGCGACCGAGATCGACGGATCCCGCGAGACGTCGCGGATGTCGCTCGAGATGCGGCCCGCGGGCAGCTTCAGGCCCCGGTCACGCGACACGTCGCGGCACACGGCCCGCTCGACGACGATCGGCCGGCCGGCCTGCCGCGTGATGTGGTCGGCGGATTCGACGAGCAGCCGGACGACGCCCGAGCCGACGGTGCCGAGGCCGATGATGCCGACGCGGACGGGTTCGCTCATGGGCTGGTGGCAGGTGCGGTCGCGGCGGGAGAGAGATCGGGCCACCCTCGATCGTAATGAGGCGGGGCCGCGCCCGAAAGGACGGCCGGTCCGGCACGCCGCCGGACCGCGACGGTGGTCGTGCCGGACGTGCGGAACGTATGACACACGGCGGTACGATGATCGCCATGCCGCCGGCCGTGCCGCCCGACCCACCGAGCCGTGAATGCCTCCTCGATCGGCTCGAGGCGGGCGTCCCGTTCGACCTCGCGGTCATCGGTGGGGGAGCCACGGGCCTGGGTGTGGCCGTCGACGCCGCGGCCCGCGGCTTCTCGGTCGTGCTGCTCGAGGCCGACGACTTCGCGCAGGGCACGTCGAGCCGGGCCACGAAGCTCGTGCACGGCGGCGTCCGCTACCTCGCGCAGGGAAACGTGGGGCTCGTGCGGGAGGCGCTCCGCGAGCGGGCGATCCTGCTCGCCAATGCGCCGCATCTCGTGCGACCGCTGCCGTTCCTGATCCCGATGCACGGCTGGCGGGGCCGGCTGCGCGACCGCCTCTTCTATGGCTCGGGCCTCCGCGTCTACGACGCCCTCGCGGGCGCCGCGGGCCTCGGGCCAACAACGTGGCTGGGGCGCGACGCGCTGCTGGCGGCGGCCCCGGCGACGAAACGCGACGGCCTCGTGGGCGGCCTCCGCTACCTCGACGCCCAGTTCGACGACGCGCGGCTCGCGGTGGCACTCGCGCGGACCGCGCTCGGCCTCGGGGCGTGCGTGCTCAATCACTGCCGCGTGACGGGGCTCGTCCGCGACGCGGGTGGCCGCATCGCCGGCGTCGAGACGGAGGACCACGAGACAGGCCGGGCGTTCTCGGTCGCCGCGAGGTGCGTCGTCAACGCCACGGGCGTGTGGGTGGACGGCGTGCGCCGGATGGACGATCCCGCCGCGACCGATCTCGTCACCCCGAGCCAGGGCGCGCACCTCGTCGTGGACCGCGGTTTCTTCCCCGGCGACTCGGCCCTGCTCGTGCCGAAGACGGCCGACGGCCGCGTGCTGTTCGCGGTGCCATGGGAGGGCAAGGTGATCCTCGGCACGACCGACACGCCGCGGCCGGATGTGCCGCTCGAACCGCGGCCGTTCGCCGCGGAAGCGGACTTCATCCTCGCGGAGGCCGCCCGCTCCCTGGAGCGTGCGCCGACGCGGGCCGACGTGAAGAGCGCCTGGGCGGGCCTGCGGCCGCTCGCGAGGCCCGCGGCGGGCGGCGGCGACACGAAGCGGATGTCACGGGAGCACGTCATCGTCGTCTCGCCCCACGGCCTCGTGACCGTGACCGGTGGCAAGTGGACGACGTACCGGGCGATGGCCGAGGACGTCCTGGCGCGGTGCTTCGCGGCGGGGCTGCTCCCGGTGCGACCCGCGGGCGTGACGCGCACGCTGCGGCTCGTGGGCGCGCCGGCGGTCGGCGTAGTCGTCGAGCCTGTGACGGCTCCGCCGGGTCTCCATCTCTACGGCACCGAGGCGGCCGACGTGGCCGCGCTGCCCGGCGCCGACCGCGAGATCCTCCCCGGCCTCACCGAGGCGATGGTGCGCTTTGCCGTGCGCCGCGAATCCGCGCGCACGGTCGAGGACGTGCTCGCGCGGCGGTCGCGGTGGCTGTTCCTCGACGCGGCGCTCGCGGCCTCGGCCGCGGACCGCGTGGCAACGCTCCTCGCGGAGGAACTCGGCGGCCGGTTCGACGCGGCCGCATCCGTCGCGGCGTTCCACAGCCTCGCGCAGGGGTATCGGCTCACGCCGTGAGCGTCCGCCGGCTCACGTCTTCGCGGTCCATCCGTAGGGCACATATCGGGACTGGACCGTGCCGTCGTCGAACAGGTCGACGACCGCGTAGCCGAAATCGGTGTCGCCATTGCGGCCCTTCCACCAGCCGGCCGAGACGGCGCCGTTGCAGAGGTAGCGAACGCCGCCATGCTCCACGGCCTCGACGACGTGGAGGTGGCCGCTGACGCAGGCCTTCACGTTGCGGTGCTGCGCGAACGACTGCTGGAACCGTTGGTGGTCGGTGTGGAGCAGCTGCCCCGAGACCTGCAGGTCGGGGCGGCCCTTGCCGTTCGCCGTGGGGCCCGTGGCGGCGAGTGCATGCAGTGAAAGGATCGGGATGTGGGAGAAGACGACGACCGGCGTCGCGGCGGGCACGGCCGCGAGATCCTTCTCGAACCAGTCCCACTGGGCGTCGTCGAGCCGGCCGACGTAGCTCGCTTCGTGCGGGAACGTGCTGTCGAGCAGGACGACGTGCCAGCCGCCGCGGTCGAAGCTCTCGTAGGGTTGCCCGCGGCCGAACCGCTCGCAGGCCAGGGCCTTGCCGTACAGCGGCTCGTCGCCCTTCGTCTTCGCACGCGCCTTGGTCCATCCCCAGACGTCGTGATTGCCGATCACGCTCCTGACGTCGAGCGAGCAGGCAGCGGCCTTCACCTTGCCCCACAGGTCCCACTGGACCTTCGTGCGGGCCAGGTCGGCCTCCATGCAGTCCATCACGGTGTCGCCGCCGGTGACGATCAGGTCGGCGGCATCCTCGCCGCGGTCGGGGAGCGACTGGACGTGGGCGAAGCAGGCCTCGAGGCCCTTGGCAGCCTCGCGTTCCGGCTGCAGGTGGATGTCGGTGAGATGCGCGATGCGCAGGCGACGGGCGGCGGGAGGCGCGGCGGACGTCGCGGCCGGCCCGGCGAGGCCGGTGGCGGCTCCGGCGAGGCCGGCGCCCAGGAACGCGCGTCGTGTCGGCTGCATGGCGTTCCTCCGGCGGATTCGCCGGAGTATCGCACGCGGCGGCGCTTCCCGTACAACACGTGGTGTCCCAACCCCGGACGCCCGACCGCCGGAGACCCCAGACCGTGGATGCCCAGGCCCGCGAGTTCCTCGTCCGCCTCCTCGAGACGCCGAGCCCCTCGGGCTACGAGCAGCCGATCCAGCAGGTCGTCCGCGACTACCTGTCGCGGTGCGCCGACTCGGTCACGACCGACTCCCACGGCAACGTGATCGGCGCGAAGAACGCGAAGGCTCCCACGTGGATGCTGCTGGCCGGTCACTGCGACCAGATCGGCCTCATCGTGCAGTACGTCGACGGCGACGGCTACATCTCGGTGCAGCCCATCGGCGGCTGGGATCCGATCCAACTCGTGGGCGCGCGCGTGACCGTGTGGACCGCGTCGGGCCCCGTGCCGGGCGTCATGTCGCGGAAGCCGATCCACCTGCTCACCGAGGAGGAACGGAAGCAGGTGCCGAAGATGAAGGACCTGTGGATCGACATCGGCGCCACCGACAAGGCCGACTGCGAGAGCGTGGTCCGCGTGGGCGATTGCGTGACGCTCGAGCTCAAGGTGCAGGAGCTGCGGAACGGCCGGGCCTGCTCGGTCGCCATGGACGACAAGATCGGCCTGTGGGTCGTGCTCGAGGCCTTTCGCCGCGCGGCTGCGGCCGGCCCCCTGCCCTGCGCGCTCTTCGTGGCTTCGACCGTGCAGGAGGAGATCGGCCTCCGTGGCGCCCAGACGGCCGCCCACGGCGTCGATCCCCACGTGGCGATCGCCGTGGACGTGACCCACGCCACCGACTGCCCGACCATCGACAAGAAGGCGGAGGGCGACGTGGCCCTCGGCAAGGGACCGGTGGTCTACCGCGGCCCGAACATGAACCCGCACGTCGTCGACCGCCTGCTCGCGGCCGCGAAGGCGAAGGAGATCCCGATCCAGCTCGGTGCCAGCGGCCGGGCCACGCCCACCGATGCCAACGTGCTCCAGACCACCCGCGCCGGCGTGGCGGCCGGCCTCGTGAGCGTGCCCAACCGCTACATGCACTCGGCGGTCGAGACGGTCGCGCTCGACGACGCCGACCGGGCCGCCGACCTCCTGGCGGCGTTCGTCCGCGGCCTCGAGGGCGCGATCGACTGGGCGCCGTAGTCCCCCGCAGCCCCATGCAGCCTCCGCTCACCACCGAGCCCGCCGTCGGCGGCCCGCTCGTTCGCGTGACCTGCCGGCTCGACGCCGACGGCAGCGAGCCCCTCGCGCAGGAGATCGACCGGCTCCTGCGGGCCGGCGAGCACGTGGTGCGGCTCGACCTCGCCGCGGTCACGTTCGTCAGCTCGGCCGGGATCGGGGCGCTCGGCGCCGCCCACAGGAAACTGAGATCCGCCGGCGGCCGGCTGGAGGTCGTCACGGCGAGCCCGCAGGTCCTCGCCGTCCTCAGGCTCACGCGGCTCGACACGCTCATCGGGCCCCACGCGCCCGCGGCACCGGCAGCGTCACCGGATCCAGCGACGAAGCCTCCGGCGACGACGGAGCGGGTCGTCGGTTCCGTGCGGCTCGTCGCGCTCACGCCGCCGACGGGGCCGGCGGCGGCCGTGCGCGTGGTGCCGCGCGGCGCCGCGGCCGCGGCGCTCGACCTGTCGCCGGCGACGTTCGCCCTCGGCCTCGGCACGCCCGACGTCGACGACCCGCGGCCGCTCGCCCACGCCGGTGAGGCCGTGGCCGCCGCGGGCTGCCTGTTCCACCGCCCGCCCGCGGCGGATCCACGGATCGACTGGGTGGTGCCGCACGCCGGCCACGCCGCCAGGTTTGCGCTCGTCGAGGGGCTCGCCTGGGATGCGGCCGCCGCGGGCTCGGCCGGCTTCGAGCCCGCGACCGTCGATGGCACCGTGACGCTCGATGACCTCGCCCGCGGCATGCTCGCGGCATCCGGCGGTCAGGCGGTCGCCTTCGCCGCGGTCGGCGAGATCCACGGCCTCGTCGGTGCGGAACTCGTGCGGCCGCTCGCGGAGGCCACCTCGGTCGATCACCCGCGGGCCGGCGCCGCCGCCGTGACGGCGCGGTGGCTCTCGTTCTCGCGCGAGCCGGTGCATGCACGACGGACGGCGCTCGTGGTGGGCGTGGCCGCATCGACGCCGCCCGCCGATCCCGCGCTCGCCGCCGCCGTGCGGCCGCTCGATCCTGCCGGCGACGCCGACCTCGTCGGCCACGCCCATGCGGCCGTGTTCGCGTTCCGGCCCATTCGCCGCGAGCCCGGCGACCCGGCGCAGGTCGTCACCGCGCTGGCCTCCGCGCCGCCGCTGGCCGTCATGCACCTGCTCGCCGACCCCGCGCCGCTCGTGGGCAGCGGCACGTCCGAGCTCGTCCGCGGCGTCGCCTGGTTCTGGCCGCTCGCCGCGGCCGGAGGCGGCGCATGAGCATCCTCCTCGCCACCTGGATCCTGGGCACGGCCCTCGGCCTCACGGCGCTCGGCGTGTTCGTGAGCTACCGGCTGTTCTCGTTCCCCGACGTCACGACCGACGGCTCGTTCACGCTCGGCGCGGCGGTGGCGGCCGTGCTCATCGTGGCCGGCGTGCATCCGGCTTGGGCGACGCTCGCGGCGATTGCGGCCGGCGCGTGTGCCGGCGCGACGACGGGCGTCATCCATGCCCTGCTCGGCGTGCCGCCGCTGCTCTCGGGCATCCTCGTGACGACGGCCCTGGCGAGCGTGAACCTCGTGGTGATGGGACGGAGCAACATCCCGCTCACGCAGAACCTCACGCTGACGGCGGCGGCCGAGTCCGCGCTCGGCCCGCTCGTCTCGCGGGCGGGCGTCGGCCCGCAGGACTCGGGCGACGCGGCCGTGCTCCTCCTGATGCTCACGATCGTGTCCGCCGTGGTCGCGGCACTCTATCTCTTCTTTCGCACGAACCTCGGCACCGCCATGCGGGCCGGCGGCGACACGGCCACCATGGCCCGGGCGCTGGGCCGCGACACGCGGCTGCTCGTGATCGCCGGGCTGGCGATCGCCAACGGTCTCGTGGCGGCCTCCGGTGCCCTCGTGGCCCAGTACCAGCGGTTCGCCGACGTGCAGATGGGGATCGGCATGGTGGTGTGGGGCATGGCGAGCGTGTTCCTCGGCACGGCGCTCGCCGGCGGCACGCGGCTCGGCGGCGCCCTCGTGGCCACCGTCGTGGGCAGCGTGTCGTTCCGCCTGCTCGTCGCCGCCGCGCTGCGAGCCGGCCTCCACCCCGACTGGCTGAAGCTCGCGACGGCGGCGGTCGTGCTCGCGGCGCTCGTGGCGCCCGGGTTCCTGGCGGGCCTGCGTCCGCGGACACGGTGAGCGGCATGCTCGACATTCGCGACGCCATCGTCGAGTTCGCAAGCCCGGGCGGGCCGGTCGTCCGCGCGGTGGACGGGATCACGCTCCCGATCCGGCCGGGGTCGTTCGTGGTGGTCGTGGGCACGAACGGGTCGGGCAAGAGCACGCTCCTCGGCGCGGTCGCCGGCACGGTTCCGCTCGACTCGGGCTCGATCCGGATCGCGGGCCGCGACGTGACGCGGTGGCCGGAGCACCGGCGGGCGGCGCTCGTGGGCCGGGTGTTCCAGGATCCGCGGGCCGGGACGGCGGGGTCGCTCACGGTGCTCGAGAACATCGCGGTGGCGGCGCGACGGGGCCGGCGGGCGGGGCTCGCCTGGGCGACGACCCGGGCCCTCCGCGAGGAGGCGTCTCGGAGGCTCGCGCAGATCGTGCCCGGCCTCGAGTCGCGGCTCGACCAGCCGATAGGGTCGCTGTCCGGTGGCCAGCGGCAGATCGTCACGCTCCTCATGGCCACGTGGCACCATCCCGACCTGCTCCTCCTCGACGAGCACACGGCCGCGCTCGATCCCGCGGCGGCCGACCGCGTGATCCAGGCCACGGCGCGGATCATCCGCGAGAGCCGGCTCGCCGCGCTCATGGTGACCCACTCGCTCGTGCAGGCGGCGAGCCTCGGCGACCGGCTGATCCTGGTGCACCGGGGCCGCGTGGCCCTCGACGTGTCGGGGCCGGCGAAGTCGCGGCTCACGGCCGACGACATCGCGAGCCGCTTCGACGCCTTGCGGCGGACCGACCAGCTCGACGACGCCGCCGCCCGGGCCCTCGCGGAGCTCTACGTGTAGATGGTCACCCCGCGTTCATCCCCGTGGCTCGCGACGGCCGCCCGCCGGGCGGGGCCGTCGCTGGCGCTGCTCGTGGGCGGCTCGCTGCTCCTGCTGGCGACCGACCGGGCCGGGGCGACGCGGCGGCTCAAGGCCATCGGCGTGCTCCAGCACACGTCGAGCGTCGTGCTCGACGACGCGGTCCGCGGCATGCTGGACGCCCTCGCCGAGCGGGGCTGGAAGGATGGCGAGACCTGCACGATCCGGCGCTACAACGCCGAGGGCGACGTGGTGCAGGCCAACGCGATCGCCCGCGAGATCGCCGGCGGGCCGTTCGACATCGCGCTGACATCCAGCACGCCCTCCATGCAGGCGCTCGCCAACGCCAACACATCCGGCCGCGTGCTCCACGTCTTCGCCGCGGTGGCCGACCCGTTCAGCGCGGGCGTGGGGCTCGACCGCTCCGACCCGCTCGTGCATCCGAGGCACCTGGTCGGCTACGGCAGCCTCGCGCCGGTCCACTACACGTTCGGCGTCGCCAAGCGGCTCAATCCAAACCTCGCCCGCGTCGGCGTCGCGCACAACCCGGCCGAGTCGAACTCCCGTCGGTTCATGGAGCTGGCGCGGGCGAGTTGCCGCGTTCTCGCCATCGAGCTGCTCGAAAGCCCGGTGGAGAATTCGTCGGGCGTCGTCGAGGCGGTGAAGTCCACGCTGTCCCGCGGCGCGGAGGCCATCTTCATGCCCGGTGACACGACGGTGATGAACGCCGTTGACGCGGTGATCGCCGCCGGCGCCAAGGCCGGGGTGCCGGTGTTCTCCGTCAACCCGGGCGTCGCCGACCGCGGCACGCTCTTCGACGTGGGCTACGACTTCCACCAGGTCGGCCTCGCCGCCGGCCGCCTGACCGCCGACCTCCTCGACGGCGTCGACCCTGCCACCGTGCCGATCCGCGAGACGGCGCAGGTGATCCCGCCTCGGCTGTTCGTGAACCTCGTCGCCACGGGGGTCGATCGAGCGCGCTGGCGGATCCCCGAAGACCTCCTGGCCCAGGCCGCCTTCGTGATCGACGAGCAGGGCGTGCACGAGAAGCCCGAGGCGGTCCTCGCCGGCCCCTTCACCGAGGCGGAGTAGCGTCGCCGTTCGATCCCGTCGCTCGCGCTCCGGGCTTCCTGGTGGAGAGCCATCGCGCAAGTTGAGGAGTCGAGGGGCTGGCCATCGCCCCGAGAGCCGGCCTGTGCTGACAAGCGCAGCCAGGAGGGTGGAGCGCAGGCAGCACGGAGTGAGTGAAGGGCAGGATGCCCGAAGCGAACGTCCGGCGACGGGGCATGGGCAGTCCCGAGCCGGCGTCATCCTGAATCAGCCACCCCTGCCAAAACGGCACCGACACCTGCTGGCCACGGGCCGCAGCCCCGGCGGAAACGGCGATTTTCAGCCGCGAAACGCCGGGAGACCCGCGGTGGCACGCCGGTTGCATCCTGCCCGGCCAGCCGTCCATCGGCCTGCCAAGCTATTTCCGTTCGCGTCCCTTGCAGGAGCCTTCCCCGTGGCCAAACAGATGGTGTTCGACGACGAGGCCCGCCAGCCACTGCTCGCCGGCGTCTCCAAGCTCGCCCGCGCGGTGAAGAGCACGCTCGGCCCCCGCGGCCGCAATGCGGTGCTCGACAAGGGCTGGGGCTCGCCGAAGGTCACCAAGGACGGCGTCACCGTCGCCGAGGACATCGATCTCGAGGATCCCTACGAGAACCTCGGGGCGCAGCTCGTGAAGGAGGCCGCCAGCAAGACCAACGACGTGGCCGGCGACGGCACCACGACGGCGACGGTGCTTGCGGAGGCCATCTTCCGCGAGGGCATCAAGATGATCGCCGCGGGCGCCGACCCGATGGCGCTGTCCCGCGGCATCCACAAGGCCGTCGAGGCCGTCTCGAAGGCGGTGCTGGCGATGGCCACGCCCGTGAGCGAGAAGAACAAGCGGGAACTGATGCAGGTCGCCACGATCGCGGGCAACAACGACCCCACGATCGGCAACGTGCTCTCCGAGGCCTTCCTCAAGGTCGGCAAGGACGGCGTCATCACCGTCGAGGAGGGCAAGCAGGCCGAGACGACCGTCGACGTCGTCGAGGGCATGCAGTTCGACCGCGGATTCCTCTCGCCCCACTTCGTCACCGACGCCGAGCGTCAGGTCTGCGAATTCGAGAACCCCTACATCCTCATCTACGAGGAGAAGGTCTCGAGCGCGAAGAACCTGGTGCCGCTGCTCGAGGCGATCAGCAAGAGCGGCAAGCCGCTGGTGCTGATCGCCGAGGACGTCGAGGGCGAGGCCCTGGCCACGCTCGTGGTCAACAAGCTCCGCGGGATCGTGCAATCGGTGGCCGTGAAGGCCCCCGGCTACGGCGACCGCCGCAAGGCGATGCTCGGCGACATCGCCGCGCTCACCGGGGGCCAGGCGATCTTCAAGGATCTCGGCATCGCGCTCGACGCGGTGAAGCTCTCGGACCTCGGCCGCGCCAAGAAGGTGATCATCGAGGCCGAGAACACCACGATCGTCAGCGGCGCCGGCACGAAGGCCGCGATCGACGGCCGCGTGGCCCAGATCCGCGACGAGATCGGCAAGACGACGAGCGACTACGACCGCGAGAAGCTCCAGGAGCGGCTCGCCAAGCTCGCCGGCGGCGTGGCCCAGATCAACGTGGGCGCCGCCACCGAAACGGAGATGAAGGAGCGAAAGGCCCTCATCGACGACGCCAAGAGCGCCGTGCAGGCGGCCCTTGCCGAGGGCATCGTGCCGGGCGGTGGCGTGGCCCTGCTCCGCAGCGAGAAGGCGCTCGAGAAACTCGACCTCGAGGGAGACGAGAAGATGGGCGCGTCGATCGTGCGGAACGCCCTCCGCTACCCGCTCGAGGCGATCGCCGAGAACGCGGGCACCGACGGCTCCGTCGTCGTCAACCGCGTCCGCCACCTGAAGGGCAAGAATGACGGCTACGACGCCGACAAGGGGGAGTACTGCGACCTCGTCAGCGCGGGCGTCATCGACCCGGCGAAGGTGGTGCGGACGGCCCTGCAGAACGCGGCGAGCGTGGCGGCCCTGCTGCGGAGCGAGAAGGCCATCGAGAAGCTCGACCTCGACGGCGACGAGAAGCTCGGCGCGTCGATCGTGAAGAACGCCCTCCGCTACCCGCTCGAGGCGATCGCCACCAACGCCGGCATCGCCGGCCCCGTGGTGGTCAACCGCGTCCGCCACATGAAGGGGAAGAAC
>JBJTPA010000245.1:0-12161 GCA_046074885.1 Planctomycetaceae bacterium | reverse complement strand
GACGTGGCGGGCCCGCCCGCGCGGCTGCTCTCGGCCGACGCGGAGGCGCGACTGTTCCTCCGCCTGCGGACCGCCGTCGCCTGGCACTCGCTCCGCGGCATGCTCGCCGGCGCGCGGCTCCGCCTGGCGCTCGTCGCGGTGCTCAGCGCGATGTTCTGGGCGTCGCTCTACGGCCTGTTCGGCGAGGCGTTCCGGTTCCTCGAGTCGCTCCACGCCGAGGCCGTGCCGCTGCTGTTCAACACGTTCTTCTCGTCGCTCATGGTGATGCTGGTGTTCTCCGCCGGGATCCTCGTCTACGGCGGGCTCTACTGCTCGACGGAGGCCCGGCTGCTGCTCACGCTGCCGGCTCGGGCCGAGACCGTTTTCGCCCACAAGTTCCAGGAGGCGTTCTGGTTCTCCTGCTGGGGCTTCGTGCTCCTCGGCAGCCCGATGCTGGTGGCCTACGGCGCCGTCCGGGAATCCGGCTGGCACTTCTACGTGCTCGTGCTCCCCTTCATGGTGTCGTTCGCCGTGATCCCCGCGACGCTCGGCGCCATCTGCTGCCTGGCGCTCGTGGCCTGGATGCCGCGGCTGCGGCTCCACGCGTTCGCCGTGGCCGCGGCGGCCGTGTGCGCGGGCGGCCTGTGGCTCGGCTGGTCGCTCCTGGGACGCACGGTCGCCGATCCGCTCTCGCCCGCCTGGTTCGAGCGGACGTTCACCCGGCTCTCCATCACGGAGCAGAAGCTGCTGCCGAGCTGGTGGCTCTGCACCGGGCTCATCGAGGCCGCGCGGGCTGGCCGCGACGGCGGCGACGCGGCGGCCGCCCGCGCCGAGTCGCTGCGGTTCCTGGCCCTGCTCGTGGCCAACGCCATGTTCCTCCAATTGCTGGCCGGATGGCTGGCGCGGGGCGTCTACCGCGCCGGCTACAGCGGGCTGTGCGCGGAGGTGCCCGTCCGCCGCCGCCGGCGGTCGGGCTGGCTCGACCGGACGCTCGCGGGCGCCGCCGCGGCCCGGGGGCGTCCGCTGCGGCTGCTGCTCCTGAAGGACCTGCGGATCTTCCGCCGCGACGTGTCGCAGTGGTCGCAGTTCGTGATCTTCTTCGGCCTCCTGGCCCTCTACTTCCTCAACCTGCGCGCCTTCCACTACAACGCCGCCTACGCGTCGATGGTCGGGTTCCTCAACGTCGCGGTCGTGGGGCTGATCCTCTCCACGTTCACCACGCGGTTCGTCTACCCGATGATCAGCCTCGAGGGCCGCCGGTTCTGGATCCTCGGGCTGCTGCCGGTGCACCGCGACCAGATCGTGTGGTCGAAATTCCTGTTCGCGCTCGTCGGCGGCGTGGTGCCCTGCACCCTCCTCGTGCTCCTCAGCGACTCGATGCTCGGCCTCGGCTGGCGGATGATCCTGCAGCACGAGTTCTGCTGCGTGGTGCTCTGCGCGGGCCTGTCCGGGATCGCGGTCGGCCTGGGGGCCCGGATGCCCGATCTCCGCGAGCAGTCGCCCGCCAAGATCTCGTCCGGCTTCGGCGGCACGCTGTGCCTCGTGATCAGCTCGCTGTTCATCATGCTCGTGGTGCTGTTCGCGGCCGTCCCCACGCACCTCGGGCTGCTGGCCCGGGTGCTCGGCCAAGGGGGCGATCCGTCGCGGCGGCTGCTGGCATGGACGGCCGGCCCCGGCGGGACGACGGCCTGCCTGTGCCTCGTGCTCGCCCTGGGCCTCGTGGCGGCAGTGGTGCCCCTGCAACTCGGACTGCGGGCCTTCCGCCGCCTGGAGCCCTGACCCGCGTTACGCCGGCCGCCGGAATGCGGTTTGCCCTGCGGAGGTCGGCGGTCACAATGCCGCCTCTGCCCCATGATCCGCCAGTCGCTCGCCGCCGTCGATGGTGCCCCCGCGGGAGTCGGTCCGCGCGTGGGTGCGGTGCAGTACCTCAACACGCGGCCGCTCGTGCACGGCCTGGCCGCGGCGGGGCTCGACGTCCGCTACGACCTGCCGAGCCGGCTCGCCGACCGGCTCGCCGCCGGCGACCTCGACGTGGCCCTCGTCCCCGCGATCGAGTTGTTCCGCAACCCCGGCTACCGGATCGTGGGCGACGCGTGCATCGGCTGCCGCGGCCCGGTGATGAGCGTGAAGCTCCTGTTCCGCACGCCGCCGGGCCGCGTCGCCACGCTGGCGGTGGACGAAGGCTCGCGGACGAGCGCGGCGCTCGCGCGGATCCTGCTCGCCGAGCGGCAGGGCGTCGCGCCGCGGCTCGAGACGCTGCCGATCGGAGCCGGGCCGGCCGACACGCGGGCCGACGCGGTGCTCCTCATCGGCGACCGGGCGCTGGGCCCGGCCGGCGGTTCCTTCCAGGTCGTCTGGGATCTCGGCGACGAGTGGTGCCGCTGGACCGGCCTGCCGTTCGTGTTCGCGTTGTGGGCGGCGCCGGCGCACGTCGATGCCTCGGCCGTCGAGCCCCTGCTCGCGCGGGCCCGCGACTCGGGCGTGGCGAACCTCGCCGCCATCGCGGCGGCCGAGGCCGCCGGCCACGGGCTCACCGTGCCCCAGTGCCTCGGCTACCTCCGCGACAACCTCCACTTCCACCTCGGCCCCCGCGAGCGCGAGGCCCTCTGGCTGTTCCGCGACAAGGCCGCCACACTGGGGCTCGCGCCGCCCGGCGGGGCGGTCCCCCAGGTGCCTGCCGGGAGCCGCGGAGCATGAGCGTCCAGTCGATCCTCGACCGGGTCGTGGACGGCCACCGCCTCTCGGGCGCCGATGCCCTGCGGCTGCTCGAGTCGCACGATCTGGCGGCGATCGGCCGCGCCGCCGACGCGGTCGCCCGCCGGCTCCATCCCGAGCCGTGGCGGACCTACAACATCGACCGCAACGTCAACTACACGAACGTCTGCTCCGCGGTCTGCGACTTCTGCGCGTTCTACCGCGGGCCGAAGGATCCGGACGGCTACGTCCTCGACCGCGACGTGCTCCTCGCCAAGATCGCCGAGCTCGTGGAGGTCGGTGGCGACCAGGTGCTGCTCCAGGGGGGCATGCATCCGAAACTCGGCATCGAGTGGTACGAGGACCTGCTGCGGGACATCAAGGACCGGTTCCCGCAGGTCAACGTCCACGGCTTCTCGCCGCCGGAGATCCACCACCTCGTGAAGGTCTCGAAGCGGCCGCTCCGCGAGGTGCTCGAGCGGCTGGCCCGGGCGGGGCTCGGCTCGCTCCCCGGGGGTGGGGGCGAGATCCTCGTGGACCGCGTCCGGGCGGCGATCACCCGCGGCAAGGCGATGACCGACGACTGGCTGGAGGTGAACCGCCAGTGGCACCTCCTCGGCGGCAAGAGCACCGCCACGATGATGTACGGCCACGTCGAGACCCTCGCCGAGCGGGTCGAGCACCTCGACCGGCTGCGGGAGCTGCAGGACGAGACCGGCGGCTTCACCGCCTTCATCTGCTGGTCGTTCCAGCCCGACAACACCGAACTCGCGCACCTGCCCCCCGCGGGCGCCTTCGAGTACCTCAAGACGCAGGCCGTGGCCCGGCTCCACCTCGACAACTTTCCCAACATCCAGTCGAGCTGGGTGACGCAGGGCCGCGAGATCGGCCAGCTCGCGCTCCTCTTCGGCGCCAACGACATGGGCAGCCTCATGCTCGAGGAGAACGTGGTCAGCGCCGCGGGCACGGTCCACCACCTCACGCTCGAGCAGATGCGGTCGGCGATCGCCGAGCTGGGCTGGATCCCGCGGCGCCGCAACGTCTTCTACGAGGTGTTCGAGGACGACGACCCCGCGCCGGCCCCGGCCGACGGCGAGCGTGCCAGGGCCCGCTCCGTGCCGCTGCCGCTGGCCCAGGCGCCGTGACCGCGTCCCGCACGTTCACGATCCGCGCGAGGCACGTGCTGCCGATCGTCGGGCCGCCCATCGACGGCGGCTGGGTGCGCGTCGAGCGGGGCCGGATCGTGGCCGTCGGCCGCCGCGACCGGACGGCGGGATGCCGCGACCTCGGCGACTGCGTCCTCCTGCCGGGGCTCGTCAACGCTCACGCGCACCTGGAGTTCTCGTCGCTCGGGCAGCCGCTCGACGCCGCCGGCGGGCTGCCCGGCTGGATCGGCCGCGTCGTCGCGTGGCGCAGGGCGCGGGAGGCCGGCCCGGAGGCCCCACGGGCCATCCGCGACGCGATCGCGGCCGGCCTCGCCGAGAGCACGGCGGCGGGAGTGACGACGATCGCCGACATCGCCACCTCGGCGGCCGCCTCCGACCGCCCGCCGACCGGCCCGCGGCTCCGCGTCTTCCGCGAGGGGCTCGGCCTCCTGCCCGCGACGATCGAGGCGACGACCCGGATGGTGGCCCGCGACCTCGACTCCCTCGCCCGGGCGGGCGTGTGCGCCGGCGTCTCGCCCCACGCGCCCGACTCGGTCGCCGCTCCGCTCGGCCGGCGCCTCGTCGCGACGGCCCGCGACCGCCATCTGCCCGTCGCGATGCACATCGCGGAGAGCGAGGCCGAGCAGGAACTCCTCGCCCGCGGCACCGGCCCGTTCCGCAACCTGCTCGAATCGCTCGGCGCATGGGACGCGGCGAGACCGCCGCGGCTCCTGCCGGCCGCCGAGTGGATCTCGCGGCTCGCACGGTCGTCGCGCGGGATCGTGGTCCATGCCACCCATATCGGCCGCGACCCCGACGCGCTGTCCCGCGTCGCCCGCCACCGTGACCGGCTCTGCGTGGCCGTCTGCCCGCGGACGACCCGCGCGATCTCGGGCGTCCTCCCGCCGCTCGCGCTCCTCCACGCCGCGGGGATCCGCGTCTGCCTCGGCACCGACGGCCGCGGCTCGAATCCCGACCTCTCGATCCTCGCCGAGTGCCGCACGCTCGTGGACGCCGGCCTCGCGAGCCCCGCCGAGGCCCTCGCGATGGCCACGCATCACGGCGCCTGGGGCCTCGGCTTCGACCGCCGCTGCGGCGCGCTCACCCCGGGCCGCGCCGCCGACCTCCTCGTCCTCCGCCCCGCGGCGGCCCACCCCGATCCCTTCACGGCGACCCTCGACCCCGCGACGCAGGTCGTCACAGTCGTTCGGTCCGGCCACATCATCCACGGTGCGTTGCCGGACCACCCCGCTGAAGGGCCGCGTCGCAGTCTCGCCCGATGAGCGACACGGCGCCCGCGCACGGCGTCGGGGTCGGGATTTCGGCTCCCAAACCGGCATTGCACCACGGGGGGGAAAGGCGGACATTCCCCTCCCTTCTGCGGCGGTAGTTGCCCCGCACCCCGTGGATTCCACGAGCATGCTCGAGACGCTGCCCCCGGCCGGCGCGCCCCACCTCAGCATCGTCAGCCCGGTCTTCCGGGCCGAGGAGTGCCTCCCGGAACTCCACCGCCGGCTGGTCGCGGCCGCGGAACGGATCACTCCCGACTTCGAGCTCGTGCTCGTGGAGGACCGGGGACCCGACGGATCCTGGCGGGTCCTCGAGCGGATCGCGGCGGCGGATCCCCGGGTGAAGGCGATCCGGTTGTCCCGCAACTGCGGCCAGCACTACGCGATCACGGCCGGCCTCGACCACGCGGAAGGCGACTGGGTCGTCGTCATGGACTGCGACCTGCAGGATCCCCCCGAGGAGATTCCCGCGCTCTACGCGAAGGCCCGGGAGGGCTACGACGTGGTCTTCGCACGCCGCCGGAACCGCGCCGACCGCTGGTCCAAGGTTCTGCCCGGCAAGTGCTTCTATGCGTTCCTCGCCTGGCTCACGGGCGAGCCGTTCGACAGCACGGTCGCGAATTTCTCGATCAGTTCCCGCCGGGCGATCGGTGCCTTCCGCGCGTGCCGCGAGCGGGACCGTTCATTTCCCATGGTCATGCGGCACGTGGGCTTCGAGCGGACCACGCTCGACGTGGCGCACGCCCCGCGTTTCGCGGGCACGACCTCCTACTCGCTGCGCAAGCTGCTGGCGTTCGCGCTCCAGAACGTCATCGCCGCCTCGACGCGGCCGCTCGTGATGTCGGTGCAATTCGGCCTCGCCATCGCCGCGGCAAGCCTGCTCTACGGCATCTACGTCCTCGTGCTCGCCCTGCGCAGCCGAGTCGAGGTTCCCGGCTGGACGACCCTTGCGCTCCTGATGAGCTTTCTCTTCGGCCTGCTCTTCATGCAGCTCGGCGTGATCGGACTCTACCTGGGGCGCACCTTCGAGCAGGCGAAGAATCGGCCTCTCTACCACGTGGCCGAGGCGCGAAACCTCGGCGGACATCCCCCCGACGGCCGACCGGCGCCGGGAGACGACGGAGCTCGCGAATGGGCATGGAGTCGATCCCAGGGGCTGCCTGCACCCCGCTTCCTTGGGACTCGCAGTTCTGGGGTTTTGCGGTAGCGCGACTCGACGCGGAAACGCTCTCGTCGTCGGCGCTCGACCAGGCGGACGCATGGTGCGCGGCCCACGGAATCCGCTGCCTGTACGTGCGCGTGGGCGGTTCCGACCCGCGCACCCTGGCGGCGGCCGAGGCCGGTGGCTGCCGCTTCGTGGACGTGCGGATGGAACTCGCGCTGCCCCTCACGGGCCGGGTCCCGGCCGCGGCGGAGGCCGGCGACGTCGTCGTCCGTGCAGCCGGGCCGGCCGACCTTCCCCAACTCGAGGCGCTGGCGGCCAAGGCCCACCGCGACACGCGCTTCTTCAAGGACTCGCGATTCCCCGCGGCGCGTGCCGCGGACCTCTACCGCGCCTGGCTCGAGCGGGACGTGGCCCGGCACGTCGCGGTGGTCTGCGAGACGCCGACGCGGCCGACCCGGCCGTGCGGCTACGTGACGTGCGAACTCGACGCGGCCCGGGGAGAGGGACGCATCGGCCTGCTCGCGGTGGCTCCGGAAAGCACCGGGCGGGGGCTGGGCACGCGGCTGGTGCGGGCGGCGCTCCAACGGTTCGCCGCCGAGGGCCTGCGGACCGCGAGGGTCGCCACCCAGGCGACGAACGTGGCCGCGCTGCGGCTCTACGAGGCCGCCGGCTTTCGCACCTGCGCGGCGAGCCTGTGGTTCCACAAGTGGTTCGCGGGAGGGGCCCACGAGTGAGCGACCACGCAGCCGCGAACCGCGAGGCATGCATCGACGACACCGGGTGGCACCCGCCGTCCGCCGGTCTGCGGCTCGTCGATGGTTTCTGGGAACCCGCGACTGCCCGGCCGATCTCCTATCCCGCCGACGGCAACGACGCCTGCCACCGGGTCGAGGACGAGAGCTACTGGTTCGCGCACCGCAACGCCTGCATCCTCGAGGTGCTCAGGCTCCATCCGCCGCCCGGCGTGGTCTACGACATCGGCGGCGGCAACGGCTTCGTCGCGCTCGCGCTGGAGCGGGCCGGGCACCGCACGGTCCTGGTTGAGCCCGGCCCGGGGGCCCGCAACGCGAAGGCGCGGGGCGTCGCCCGCGTGGTGCACGCCACGCTCGAGGACGCCGGGTTCGAGGACGGATCCCTCGACGCCGCCGGAGCCTTCGACGTCGTGGAGCACGTCGAGCACGACGACGCGTTCGTGGCCGTGATCCGCCGGCTCCTGCGGCCGGGCGGCCGGTTCTACGGCACCGTCCCCGCACTGCGCGGGCTCTGGTCCGCCGCCGACGTCCGCGCGGGGCACTTCCGGCGCTATTCGCGGGCCAGCCTCGCGGCGCTGCTGCGCCGCGGCGGACTCGAGGTCGAGTTCATGTCGCCCATCTTCTCCTGGCTCGTGCTGCCGATAGTGTTGCGTCGCACGCTGCCGTCCCTGGCCGGCGGACGGGCCGGACCGGCGGTGCTCGAGGACGACCACGAACTGCCGGCGCTCCTGGCACCGGCGGTCAGGCGGTGCCATGCCTGGGAAGCAGGCCGGCTGGCCCGCCGCTCCGCGCTGCCGTTCGGCACCAGCCTCGTGTGGGTCGCGATCCGCCCGCCGGACTGACGTCACCATTCCACCGTATCCGAAGCCCCATGACCGATGAACTGCCCGCGATCCCGTTCAACAGGTCCTCGCTCCAGGGCCGCGAACTGGAATACATCTTCGACACGATCCGCATCGGCCAGGTGGCCGGGGACCAGACCTACTCGCGACGCTGCCAGCACCTGCTCAGGGAACTCCTCGGGGCTCCCGCCGCCCTCGTCACGACCTCCTGCACGCATGCCCTCGAGATGGCGGCGCTGCTCCTCGACATCGGGCCGGGCGACGAGGTGGTCGTGCCGTCCTTCACGTTCGTCTCCACGGCCAATGCGTTCGTTCTCCGCGGGGCGCGGCCGGTGTTCTGTGACGTCCGACCCGACACGCTCAACCTCGACGAGACGCGGCTCGAGGCCGCGATCACGCCGCGGACCAGGGCGGTGGTGCCCGTCCACTACGCCGGGGTGGGCTGCGAGATGGACGAGATCCTCGCGATCGCCGGTCGTCGGGGTGTCGCCGTGGTCGAGGACAACGCCCACGGGCTGTTCGGAACGTACCACGGCCGGATGCTGGGAACGTTCGGGGCGCTCGCCGCCCAGAGCTTCCACGAGACGAAGAACATCACCTGCGGCGAGGGGGGCGCGCTCGTCGTGAACGACCCACGGCACGTCGAGCGTGCCGAGATCATCCGCGAGAAGGGCACGAATCGGGCCCGCTTCTTCCGGGGCCAGGTCGACAAGTACGGCTGGATGGACGTCGGCTCGAGCTACGTGATGAGCGACGTGCTGGCCGCGTTCCTGTTCGCCCAGCTCGAGCAGTGGCGGGCGATCCAGGACAAGCGTCGCGCGATCTGGGAGCGGTACGACGCGGGGCTGGCCGACTGGGCCGCCCGGAACGGAATCCGCAGGCCCGTGGTGCCGCCGCACTGCGAGCAGGCGTGGCACATGTACTACCTGCTGATGCCCACGCTGGAAGCGCGGACGCGGTTCATCGCGCACCTGCGTTCCCGCGGCATCCTCGGCGTGTTTCACTACCTCCCGCTGCATCTCAGCGAGTTCGCGCGTCGCTGGGGCGGCCGGGCCGGCGATTGCCCGGTGGCCGAGCACGCGAGCGACCGGCTCGTGCGGCTCCCTTTTTACACGAGCCTCGCGGAGGCGGACCAGGTCCGGGTGATCGAGGCGACCTTGGAGTGGAGCGTCTGAATGGCCCACGCCCCGCTCATCGGCCAGCCACCGGTCGGGAACGTGCCGCAGGCCGGGCACCGGGATCCTCGTCTTCCCATGGGGCGGCGCTCCCGCCTGCTCGGCACCGGTGCGGCGCTCCTCGGCGGCGCGCTCGTGATCACCGCCGTGGCGTGCGGCGCGGTCTACGCGTACTGCCGCTGCTTCTCGGTCTTCGCGTGGTACGACGACCAGGGCTTCCTGATGCTCTACCTGCAGAACGTCCTCGAGGGCCATCCGCACTACCGGCAACCCGAGATGGTGGACATCTACGGCCCCTGGTATTACCTCATCCGCTGGGTGCCCCATGGCCTCTTCGGCACCCCGCTCACGACCGATGCCGTGCGGCTGATCTCGGTGGTCCTCCAGGTTGCCTGCAGCCTGATGCTGGGCCTCTCCGTCTTCGTGCTCCGCGCCGGCCGGACGGGCGGCCTGACACTCGCGGTCGCATGCTTCGCCTCGTGCATCGTCCACCTCAAGGTTTTCGGCCACGAACCGGGGCACGCGCAGGAGGCGATCACCGTCTCGATGTGCCTCTGCGCGCTGCTCGCGGCCTCGGCATCGCCCCGGCCGGGTGCCCTGTGCCTGATCGTCGGCCTGGCGACGGGAGTCGTGCTCCTGTGCAAGGTGAACGTCGGCATCTACCTCGCCGTGGCCGCGACACTGGCGATCCTCCGGCACAGTCCGCCGACATGGTGGTGGCTCGGGGCACGACGGCTGACGCTGGCCGTGGCACTGGCGCTTCCCGTCCTGCTGGTGCGGCAGTACCTGCCGAGCGTGACGTTCCTCTCGCTGGCGACCGTGGTGCCGGCCTCCATCGCCGGCGTATGGCTCGCAGCCGGGGCCCTGGTTCCGCGGCTCACGTTGCGGCCTCGGCCGCTGCTCGGCGGCGTCGCGGGAGCCGCGATCAGCCTGGCCATCGGACTCGGCTTCATGTGGTGGCGGGGCACCCCTCCGTGGCGGACCCTGCACTCGATCGTCGTCCTGCCGGCCACGTTCGCCGCCACCGCGCAGCGGGGGGCCATGCCGCTGGGAGCGACGGCGATGCTCGCGGCCGCCGTCTCGCTCGTGCTGGCGGCCGGGCATGCGTTCGCGACGCCGCGCCGGGAATCGACCTGGTTCCCGTGGGTGGTGGTCGCACTCAAGCTCTCCCTCGGCGGCATGGCGCTGCTGTACGACGCCGTGCCGATCCTGCGGTGGGGCACCCCGCTCGTGTGGGTCGCGCTCGTGCCGCCGCCCGGGCGGACCTTCACGAGTCGCGAACGCGTGTGGCGCGAACTGTTCTGCTTCGTGGCAGCGCTGCAGGCACTTCAGGTCTTTCCCATGCCCGGCAGCCAGGTCGCGATCGCCACGGTGCTGCTCATGCCGCTGGGCATCCTCTGTCTCACCGACGTGGTGGACGCCTGGGAACGGGCGTGGACCGGCCGCCCGTGGCCCGGCAGGACCGGCGGCGCCATGGTCTGCGCGGCCGTCGCCATCACGTCCGTGGGCAGCCTCTGGCACACGGCCGACGCGACACGGAAACACTACCGCGCCGGAAGCCCGCTGCGGGCAGCCGGTGCGGAGCGCATGCGACTGCCGGAGCGCGAGTCCGCGGCCTACCAGTGGCTGATCGACAACGCGAGGGAATCGCCGGATACGTTCGTCTGCACGATGGCGCCGCACTGCCTCTATTTCTGGACGGAGAGGAGGCCGATGACGCTGGCCGTGACGGGGCACGGCTGGAATTTTTTCCCCGCAGCCATGCAACGGAACCTCATGGCCTTGTACGCGAGCCGCCCCGACGTGCTGGCCGTCGATTTCGAAAGTCCGTCGCCGAATCCGTCGGCAAGGCGAGCGATTCCGTTCTACCGGCTGTTCGACGCCGACTACGTGCCGCTCGGCCGCGTCGGCCCGTGGGCCCTCCTCACCCACCGGGCGACGGGCAGGCGCTGGAGGCTCACGGGCTGCTCCTACCGCGGGCCGGCCGTGCGCGCCCTGGACATGGACACCCGGGCTGAGCGCGCCACGCAACTGCCGTCCGAGCTGGACCTGGTCCTGGCGGCCGAGCAGGCGAATGCGGGTGCGACGGCGTTCCAGGTGGTCGATCTCGACGGCAACGCGGTGCTGGCCGACAGTCGCGACCCGGCGCGTCCCGCACGCCTGCTCGACGCACGAGGGACGCAGGTGCTGCCCGCGCCGGATCGTGCGACGGCGGGACTGGCCGGCAGGGACGGAGAGGCCCTGCGGATCGTCGTGAACGCGGAAACCGCGCTTGCGCCCGGTTTTCCGGCGGTGCGGTTCTTCGATGCGGCGGGCAGGCGGCTCTTCACCCTGCCCATCGCCGTGGCGCGGGACGACACAGCCGATCGCGACGAGCCACCGACCGGGTCGCAGCCCGACCCCGAGCGGGAAAACCTTCCGCCCGACGCGACGGCGGAGACTAGAGACGGCAGTTCGCGATCCGGGTCTCGATGATCGCCGACGCGCCGATGGCCTCGAGCCGCTCCATGACGGCGTGGACCTCGCCCCGCTTCACCATCGCGCGCACCGCGCACCACGCCTGGTCCTCCAGTTGCATCACCGTCGGCGAGTCGAAGCCCGGCGTGATCGTCTCGGCCTCGGCCAGCCGTGACCGCGGCACGTTGTACTCGAGGAGCGACCAGCCCCGGGCGATGACGATGCCCTGGAGCCGGCGGACGATGCGGTCGGCCAGCGCGGGATCGGCGATCCGGCGGCCCTGCACGAGAACCGTCTCGTAGCGGCCGATCTCGGCGAGGATCCGCAGCCGGTTGGCCGCCAGCGTGCTGCCGGTCTCGACGAGGTCCACGATCGCGTCGGCCACGCCGAGCGCGATCATCACCTCCACGCTGCCGGTGAGCTCCACGAACCGCGCCTCGACGCCGTGGCCCGCCAGCCAGCCGCCGGTGATCCGCGGGAAGCTCGTCGCGATCCGCTTTCCCGCGAGCGAGCGAGGGTCGACGATCGCGGACTCGTCCGGCACGCACAGGGCGAGCCGGCAGGTGCCGACGCCGAGGTCGAGGCGGTGGACGAGCTCGGCGCCGCTCTCGGCGACGAGGTCGGCGCCCGTGATTCCGAGGTCGATCGCCCCCTCGGCCGTGA
>JBJTPA010000244.1:0-6242 GCA_046074885.1 Planctomycetaceae bacterium | reverse complement strand
CAGTCGCGGGGCGACTGGGTAACGAGCGGATTCCAGTCGCGAGGCGACTGGGCTACGAGGTCGCACGATCCCGAGGGGCGATGCATCGGGGCCCGTGGTCCGGTTGCCTCGCAACCGGATTTCGCTGTCGATCCGCGGAGCGGATGCCAGTCGCGAGGCGACTGGGCTACGAGCGGATTTCAGGCGCGGGGCGACTGGGTAACGAGCGGATTCCAGTCGCGAGGCGACTGGGCCACGAGGTCGCACGATCCCGAGGGGGCGATGCATCGGGGCCCGTAGTCCGGTTGCCTCGCAACCGGATTTCGCTGTCGATCCGCGGAGCGGATGCCAGTCGCGAGGCGACTGGGCTACGAGCGGATTTCAGTCGCGGGGCGACTGGGTAACGAGCGGATTCCAGTCGCGAGGCGACTGGGCTACGAGCGGATTTCAGGCGCGGGGCGACTGGGTAACGAGCGGATTCCAGTCGCGAGGCGACTGGGTCACGAGACCACGTGATCACGCCGGCGCGAGGATCATGTGGGAGCCGTATCAGGTGTCGTCGAAGGGGCGGCGCGGCGGCGCGTCGTCCGGCCGCGACTCGGACTTGCCAGGATCCTCCGCCGTGGGCGGCTGCTCGAGCACCGCGTCCTCGGCCTCCTGCCGCTCCCGCCAGGGCTTGTTGTCCTCGTAGCTCGCGAGCTCCTTCCCGAGCTGCTCCCGCACCTCGTCGGTCACCCCGCCGGTCTCGACGGCCTGCCGGCTGTACTTCTTCGCGTTGTCAAAGTCACCCTGCTCGGCGTAGCCGGCGGCCAGCGTGCTGACGATATGCGCCTGCCGCCACTCCGTGGCCTCGCAGGCCTTCGTCGCCAGCTCGATGGCGCGGGCCCCGTCGCGGATGTTCTCGTCGGGCGACGTGGCCAGCAGCCAGGCCAGGTTGTTGAGCACGCCCGAGTCTTCGGGCTTGAGCGCGAGCGCGATCTCCAGGTCGGCCAGCGCCGCCTCGTGGTCGCCGATCGAGATGGCCGCGTCGCTGCGGCCGCGGCGACACGTGAAGTTCTCGTCGTCGAGCTCGAGCGCCCGGGAGAACCGCTCGATCGCCTTCCGCGGCTGGTCGGCGACGAGGTAGAGCATGCCGAGTTGACCGAGGATCGCCACGTCGTCCGGCCGCTTGGAGAGGAGCCGGCGGAAGTCGCGGATCGCCGCCGGGAAATCCTGGTTCGCGGCGGCCAGCATGGCCCGCATCTCGAGGCCGCCGGGATTGTCGGGGTCGCGCCGCAGCACGGACTCGAGGTCCTCGCGGGCGCCCTGCTCGTCGTCCGCCTGCATGCGGATCCTGACGCGGAGGAGCCGCGCCCCGGGGTCGTCGGGGGCGAGGTCCACCGCGAGGTCGAGGTCGGACAGCGCCTCGGCGAACTTCTCCTGCACCGCGAGGAGGCGGGCCCGCTGGAGGAGCGGGCCCGGCGACCGCGGCGCGAGCTCGACCGCGCGGTCGAAGGCCTTCCGGGCGTCGTCGAACTTCCCGCCCATGGCGCAGGCCATGCCCAGCGCCTCCTGGAGCGACGCATCGTCCGGCTCCTCGGCCACGGCCGCCTCGAGATCCTCGCGGGCGGCGTTGAACTCCTCCTCGACCAGGCGGAACAGGCCGCGGGACCGGCGGACCTCCGCGTCGCGCGGGGCCAGCTCGACCGCGGCGTCGAAATGCTCGCGGCGGCCGGCCTCGTCGTCGGCGATGCCGGCGAGCACGACGTGGGCCTGCGCCTGCTGCGACCGGTCGTCGCCGAGCAGCTCGAGGGCCCGGCGGGCGGCCGTGGCGGCCCGCTCGCGGTCGCCCTGCGGGAGCGACTCGAGCCGGGCGACCATGAGGTGCGCCTGGCCGAGGGTCGGGTCGCGGCCGAGGATCTCCTCGAGGTCGCGCATCGCGAAGGCCCGCAGGCGGGGCCACTGCGGGTCGCGGCCCGCCGCCTCGAAAATGACCTCCACGAGCATGCCGGCGCGGTCCACGAGCGTGCCGGTGTAGAGGTCGTCGGCGAACCTGCGGCCCTGCTCGTCGAGCCCCTTGTCGAGCGCCTTCTTGCAGAACTCGAGCACGCGGCCGTAGTCGTCGAGCGTGCGGGCCGCGAGCTTGGCCTCGATGGCGACGTCGAGGTCCGCCTGGCCGGGCGGCTCGGACGGCTCGGCGGCCTGCGGGGCCGCGGCCGGCGGTTCGTCGGCGCGGAGGTGCCGCTGGCCCGGGGCGGACACGACCGCCGCGAGCAGGATCGGGCCGAGGGCGGAGGGCACCAGTCGCATGCCGGACAGTATGCCCCACGGCGCGGAAAACGTGCCAGAGCCGCCGGCCGTTCAGAGGGGCGCCGGCAGGTCGCGGCGGGCGAAGGCCACGGTGCCCACGACGTAGCCCAGGAGCCCGAGGCCGAGCAGGGCCCCGTCGTAGGAGGCCAGCGTGGCCCACGCCGCGGCGGTGCCGCCCACGAGCCGCTGCGGCTCGTAGGCGTCGAGGAACGACAGCCAGCCGACCCAGCCGAACGCGTCGCTCAAGCGGCCGACGAGCTTGGCGAGCAACGAGCAGACGTAGAAGCCGCAGAGGATGCCGATCGTCCGCCAGCGGTGGCTGTCGCACGCCGACACGGCCGCCGTGATCCCGCCGAGGGCGACCATCAGGCCGAACACGTTCGCCACGGCGGGCACGAACCGCGCAGGGTCCACCGTGCCGGCCCACGGCCCGAACGCCACCGCCGTCCAGACAGACGCAAGCAGCACGCCGCACAGCACCGCGGCCCCCGACGTCACGGCGAGCGCCTGCGTGACGAACACCGCCGCGCGGCTCACGGGCGCAGCAAGCACCATCTCGAGGGTGCCCCGCTCGAGCTGTCCCGAGACGGCGTCGCTGCCGCGGGTGATGCCCCACACGGTGGCCGCGAGCACCACGACCGGATCGACGAACGCCAGCGCCACGCGGCCGGCCGGCGTGGCCACCTCCGCGAGCGGCACGCCCGAGAGCCGCTGCCAGTCCTCGGGGATGAGCCGCAGGAGCAGTTGGAAGTCGGCCATCGGGATCCTGGCGGAGAGGCCGAGGTAGATCCACGGGAACGCCGCCCACAGCGCGCCGAGCGCGAGCACGAGGCTCCGCTGGTCGCCCCAGGTCCGCTTCCAGACGGCGGTGCTCCAGGGCATCGTCAGGCCTCCGCCGCGGCCGCGGGCCGGTGGAACCGGTCGTAGACGGCGGCCAGTCCGACCGGCTCGACGTGCATCTCCTCGTCCGGCAGCGTCGCCAGCCAGCCGAGGAGGCCCGCGAGCGAGTCGGAGGCCTCGAGCACCACGCGTCCGCCGGTGGCCGCGGTGGCGCGGACGCGGCCGGCGAGCGCGGCCGGCACGCCGGAGAAGGGGGCCGAGAGCCGCGCCGTGATCCGGTGGCCGCGGCGGATGCGCTCGAGCCGCTCGTCGTGGACGAGGCGTCCGGCGCGCAGGATCACGACGCGGTCGCAGACCTCCTCCACCTCCGAGAGCACGTGCGAGGAGAACATCACCGTGCGGCCCGCCCGCTGCGCCTCGCGGACGAGCGCCAGCACCTCGGCGCGGGCCGTGGGATCGAGGTTCGCCGTCGGCTCGTCGAGGATCACGAGCGGCGTGTCGGTGGCGAGCACGACGGCGAGGGCGAGCTTCTGCCGCATGCCGGTGCTCATGCGGGCCACCTGGCGGCCGCAGTCGAGGCCCAGCCGGTCGGCCACCGCGGCCGCTGCCGGCCGCCGGCAGTCGGGCCGCAGGGCGGCGAAGAAGTCGAGCACGCCGTGCCCCGTCATCCGGCGGAAGAGCCGGGCCTCGCCCGGCAGGTAGGCCGCGTGGCGGCGGACGCCGAGCGGGTCGGTCGCGCAGTCGCAGCCGGCCACGGAGGCCGAGCCCGACGTGGGGCGGATGTAGCCGAGGAGCAGCCGCAGGAGCGTGGTCTTGCCCGCGCCGTTGGGGCCGAGGAGGCCGAACGTCTCGCCGGACGGCACGCCGAGCGAGCAGGCGTCGAGGGCCGTGAAGCCTCCGTAGCGCTTCGTCAGTGAGTCGGTGCGGACGATCATCCGGGCCCCGCGTGGTCAGCCGAGGTTCGACCGCCAGAGATAGTAGGCGGCCAGCGCGAACCCGAGGATGGCGACGCCGCGGCGCACGGTCGCCGCAGGCAGCCGGCGGGCCACGGCCGCGCCCGCGAGGCCGCCCACCACCGAGCCGGCCGCCATCACCGCCACGCACGTCCAGGAGACCTGGTGGCCTCCCAGCGCCGAGCCGGCGGCGAACATCCCGGTCGCCACGCCGTTGATCACCGTGGCGAGCACGTTCTTCACGCCGTTGAGGCGGTGGATGTCGCCGAGGCCCGCGAGGCCGAGCACGGCGAGCATGAGGATGCCGATGCCGGCGCCGAAGTAGCCGCCGTAGACGGCGACGAGGAGTTGCGCGGCGCACGCGATCATCACGCCGGCCGCCGAGGGGCCGCCCGGCGCGTCGGGCACGGCCGTCGGCACGAGCCGCTGGAGCCACGGCTGCGCGGCGAAGAGGACGGCCGCGAGCAGGATGAGCCACGGCACCGCGGCGGCGAACGACCGCGGCGGCATCTGCAGCACGAGCAGCACGCCGATCGCCGCGCCGATCACGCTCGGCACGAGGAGCCAGCGGGCCCACGCGGGCAGCGTGGCTCGCTCGCCGCGGTAGGCCCAGGCCGCGGCGAGCGAGCCGGGCCAGATGCCGATCGTGCTCGTGGCGTTGGCGGCGACGGCCCGGCCCGGCCCGTCGGGCAGGATCGCGACGAGCACCGGGAACGTGAGGATCGTGCCGCCGCCCGCCACGGCGTTGACGGCGGCGGCGGCCGCGCTCGCCGCCGCCAGGAGGCCGAGCGGGGCCGGGCCGGAAAGATCGGCGCCGCTCATGGGCCGGCCGCCGGTGGCTTGGCCGCGGGCGCTGCGGGCTGCTCCGGCGGCACCTTGCCAGGCCCGCAGTCGATGAGCGCGTAGCCGGCCCACAGGAAGGGATGCCGCGCGTCGGACAGGAGATCGTCGCCGTGCTGCCGCAGCCGCGGCTCGCGCTGCGGGTCGGGCCGGCCGGCGGTCGCGAGATCCACCGCCCGCCGCCAGAGGGCCGCCGCCGACTCGGGCGGATCGGCCGGCGGCGCGGCGGCCTCGCGCACGAACTCCGTCATCAGGTCGGCGCACGTGCCGCCCCCGACCCGCCAGCGCGAGAGCACGGCGGTGCGCGCGCCGGCCGCGAGCAGGTCGGTCGCCGGCAGGAACAGGTCGTCGCCCGGCCGCTGGGGCAGCGACTTCTCCTTGAGGCCGTCCGCCATCGCCGTCTGCAGGCCCGGCACGAGCACCACCCGCGGCCGCTTGGCGGGCGGCGCCAGCCACTCCGCGAAGGCGAGGCCGCCCTTGCCGGCCGCGGGGGGCACGAGCACGGCGGCCGTGGACTCGTCGAACACCGCGAGCGCGTCGTAGATCGACGCCGCGAGTCCGAGCGGCGCCGCCCCGGGCGGAATCGCCACGCACCGCTCGCGATCGATCGCCCCGGTCAGCCGCCCGCGGAGCGCCTCGATCGCGGCGGCGTCGTCGCCGCGGGCCACGCGGCCCGCGTGGATGCCGATCGGCCCGGTCATGCGCGGCACGGCGAAGGCATCCACCGCGAGGCTCCGGGTGGGGCAGTAGCGGACGCGGCACGCCTCGCCGAGCGGCCGGTGGCCGGCAGCCGCGTCGGCCCGCGCCGACGAGACGGGCAGGATCTCGAACGGCACGTACCACAGCCAGCCGTCAGGCACGATCACGAGCTCGTCCACGCCGTCGGCGAGCGAGATGCGGGAGTTCTCGAACAGGATCCGCTCGATTTTTTTCGCGGACTCGCCCCAGTCGGAGGCGAGGAGCTTGTCGGTGCCGACGGGGCCGAGCGGGTCGAACAGGCACAGGCCACGCGCGAGCCGGGCGATCTCCGCCGGCAGCGCCGGGGCCTGCCGCACTTCCCAGAGCGTGAAGCGGTCGCGCGACTCGAGCACGCCGGTGAGGCCGCGGCCGGTCGCGTGGAAGGAGAGGATGAACTGCCGTTCGCCGAGCCGGCGGCGGATCTCGGTCGAGGGCGTGAGCGGCGGGAAGTCGATCGTGATCGTGTCGCGACCAGCGGCCAGCGCCGCCACGTGCCGCGCGAGCGACTCCGCGGCGGCGCGGTACGCGGCCCAGTCGGCGGCCGCGCCGGCCGGAGCGCGCGGCGCGCCGTCGCCCGCGGGAGGGCCGGCGGCCAGGGCGGCG
>JBJTPA010000243.1:0-2698 GCA_046074885.1 Planctomycetaceae bacterium | reverse complement strand
GCGATGGCGATGCTCGGCCGCGACACCGGGGACGTCCGGCTCCCGCTCGTGCCCCTCGAGGCTCCGCTCGCCGCCAAGCTCCGCGCCGCCCTCGCCGCCTACGGCCTCCTGTGAGGGAGATCGCCGGGCCCGGAAGGCTCGCAGTCCCCTCGCTGGCGCTTGGGGCTTCCTGGCGGGAAGCAACCCCGATTCTCAGGAAGCCCGGAGCGCGAGCGACGGGACCGCCGTCGCGCCTACTCCAACACGCGGAGCGTGGCGCCCTGGCCGTCGAACCGCGAGATCACGACCTCGTGGTGCGCCGTGAGCCGCAGCCGCTCGAGCTGCTCGACGAGGCGGCCCGCCGACTCCAGCGACTCGCAGCACGCCATCACCGCCGGCCCCCAACTGCTCTGGGCGCAGCCCGGCACGCCCAACTCGGCGAGCAGTTCGAGCAGGTGCGCGGTGGCCTCCGCGTGGGGCAGCCGCGCCGCCGCCGACGCGAAGGGCCGGCCCGCGAGCCGGCCGTAGGCGGCGAGCGCCGCGGAGAACTCGGCGAACCTGGTCTCGACCGCGGCGGGCAGGAGCTCGAGCAGCGCGATCCTCGCGAGTTCGGCCGACACGGCCGTGTCCATGGACGGCAGGCCCGCGAACGCGACAGCCTCCTCGTCGCCGTGGAGTCCGACGGCGTCGCGGCCCACGATGACCACGCACCGCCACGCCGATGGCAGCCGCACGCGGGCCACCATCGGCGAAAACGCGCGGACCGCGTCTTCGTCGCCGGCCGATGGCAGGCGGCCCGCCTCGACGATCAGCCCGCCGCGGCTGAAGCCGTGGACGCCCACGCACGAGCGGCGGCCGCGGCCGGTGATCCGCGCGAACTCCTGGGCCTCGCGGGTGTCGAAGGCCCAGTCGTGGTCGGCGGGGTCGGAGTCCTCCTGCGCGGGGTGCGCGGGGGGCGGCGGCAGGTCGTCGGCCTCCGGGCCGCGGACGAAGAGGTGGCTCATGGCGGAGGCCACGGAGAGGGCCAGCTGCGTGCCGCTGCCGAGCCCAACGTGGCCCGGCGGCACCGCGAGCACCTCGATCGTGCAGCCCACGTCGCCGAGGTTCCACGCCTGCGTGCAAGCCCGGGCGAACACGAGCGCCCGCTCCGACTGAGGTCCCCGCGCCTCGAAGCGGCCGGCCCGACGCATCCGCAGGTGGACGCCGGGCCGGTCGATCATCATGCCGACGCCGCCGAACGACCGCCGGGCGGGGTCGCCGAAGGCGAGCATGCCGACGTGCAGCCGCGCGGGCGAACGCACTTCCACGGCGGTCGTGCGTGACGGTCTCGGGTGCGGCATGGGCTTCAGCATAGACGAATCGCGCATGGCTGCGAGTCGCCCGCTTCTCAAACCCTCTCCCTTTGGGAGAGGGTGGCCGAAGGCCGGGTGAGGGCGCCTTGGTGGCACCACCGCCCCCCCCCTCACCCCGGCCCTCTCCCAGAGGGCGAGGGAGGTGAGAACCGCGCCCGGTCGCGGACGAGGTCGAACGCCTCGCGCTCCCGCGGGCCGCCCGTCTTGTCCACGAGCGGCGCGAGGTCGCCGAGCCGCCGCGCCACCTCGTCGACGCCCAGCAGGTGGAGCCGCGTGACCAGGATGCAGCCCTCGATCACGGCGTGCGCGGCGCGGTTGAAGCCCAGGAACGGTCGCGCGGCGTGCTCCGCGACCACGCGGGCCTCGAGCCGCTGCCGCTCGTCGCCGCGTTCGGCGGCCGCGACCGTGAACTCCCACGCCCGGCAGGCCTCCTCGAGCACCCAGCCGCGGACCGCCGCCGCGGGCCGCGCCGCGGGCGGCCGCTCCATCGCGCCCGTCACGACCCGCGCCACGAGCAGGACGTCGTCGGTGGCGTGAAACACGCCCTCCGGCCGCGCCGCGAGGTGGGCGGCCGTCTGGCTCGACGCGAATGGCCTCAGCACGAGCCGACCGATGCGGCCCGCGGCGACCTCGGCGTCGTCCACGACCGGCCCCATCGCCGCGACGTGCATCGCGCCGGCGGCGTCGGTCGTGGTCAACAGGCCTTCGAGGATCATGGCACGTGGATGATAAACTGCGGCCCTCCGCAGGCCCCGGATTTTCGGCGTGACCGCCCCGCGACCCCGCATCCACTTCGTCACCGGCCGGCTCGCCGCGCACTCGCTCGAGCAGGTGCTCGAGCGGCTCGCGCCCCGCGCCGGCTTCGACCACACGGTGCAGGTGCTGAACATCACCGTCGCCGCGCTCATGACCACCTCCTGGATCGCGCGGCGGCTCGAGGTGCCGCCGGGCACAGACCGCGTGATCATCCCCGGGGCCTGCCGCGGCCCGCTCGATGCGTTCGCCGCCGTCACCGCCGTGCCCGTGGAGCGGGGCCCCGAGGACCTGCGTCGGCTCGACGGGTTCTTCGGCCAGCAGGCCCGCGACCTCGCCGACTACGGACGCTTCGACATCGAGATCATCGCCGAGATCAACCACTGCCCCCGGCTCGCGCTGCCGGAGATCCTCGCCGAGGCCCGGCGGCTCGCGGCCGCCGGGGCCGACCGGATCGACGTGGGCTGCGAGCCCGGCGACGTATGGACCGGCGTGGGCGATGCCGTGCGGATGCTCGTGGCCGAGGGCCTCGCCGTGTCGATCGACAGCCTCGAGCCGCGGGAGATCGCCGCGGCCACGCGGGCCGGGGCCACCCTCGTGCTCTCGGTCAACTC
>JBJTPA010000242.1:0-3924 GCA_046074885.1 Planctomycetaceae bacterium | reverse complement strand
GGGCGCCCCTCATCTTGGGACCCGTAACATCGAGGGTCCGCCGGCGGTGAGCGCCCACCAGAACCACCCTTGCACGCCCTGATAGCCTCCGGCCGGTGATCGAAGATCCCGTCCTCGAGGAGGCGATTCATGGGGCGGCAGTCGGATCCGCGGAAGGCCGCGGCGCCGGGACGGCAGTTGGCCTCTCAGCCGTACAGGTCGATCGCCTGCACGATCTCGTCGAGCCGGTTGCCCACGCTCACGGCGCGGTTCGCGTAGTTCGCCCGGCTCACGCCCCGGCTGCCCAGCACCTCGTCGAACAGCTTCTGGTCGGTCGTGTGGTAGGCGACCGTCGCGGTGGGGTCCTTGAGCTGGTGGCCGGTGAGGATGCAGACCACCCGCTCGTCGCGGCCGATCACCCCCTCGGCCACGAGCTGCCGGGCCCCGGCCACGCTCGCGGCGCTCGCCGGCTCGCAGCCCAGGCCGCCGGCGCCGACCTGCGCCTTGGCGTCGAGAATCTCCTGCTCGCTCACCTCGCGGACCACGCCGTCGCAGACCTCGAGGGCCCGCAGGCACTTGTTGAGGTTCACCGGCCGGTTGATCTCGATCGCGCTGGCGATCGTGTGGGCCCGGCGGTTCTCCCGGTCGAGCTCGTCGTAGTAGTGGCAGGCCGGCGCGAGATCGGCCCGGCCGCCCTGCCAGCGGAGGCCGCGCCGCGTGAAGAGCTCGTGGAGCGTGTTGGCGCCGGCGGCGTTGATCACGGCCAGCCGCGGCACGCGGTCGATGAGGCCGAGCTTCCGCAATTCCGCGAAGGCCTTGCCAAAGGCGCTCGAGTTGCCGAGATTGCCGCCGGGCACCACGATCCAGTCGGGCACCTCCCAGCCGAGCGACTCGAGCACCCGGAGCATGATCGTCTTCTGGCCCTCGAGGCGGAACGGGTTCACGCTGTTGACGAGGTAGATCCCCATCCGCCCGGCGACCTCCTTGACGCGGGCCATCGCGTCGTCGAAGTCGCCGGCGATCTGGATCGTGAGGGCGCCGTAATCGAGCGCCTGGGAGAGCTTCCCGGAGGAGATCTTGCCCGAGCCGATGAAGATCACCGCCCGCATCAGCCGCGTGACGGCGCAGTAGACGGCCAGCGAGGCGCTCGTGTTGCCTGTCGAGGCGCAGGCGGCCCGCCGGGCGCCGATCATCCGGGCGTGGGTGAACGCGGCCGACATCCCGTTGTCCTTGAACGAGCCCGACGGGTTGAGGCCCTCGTACTGGAGGAACAGGCGGCCCGCGTTCACACCCACGTAGCGGGCCACGCCGTCGGACGGCGGGCACATCGTCTGCCCCTCGCCGATCGTGACCACGCTCTCCCGGGGCGCGAACGGGAGCAGCTCGTGGAACCGCCACACCCCGCTGAAGGCCAGGGGATCGCTGCGCCGCATCCACTTCCGCTCGAAGAACTCGAAGGAGTTCGGGGGCCGCAGCCGGTCCCAGTCGTACTCGACGTCGAGGAGGTTGCCGCATGCCGGGCAGGCCGTGAGCACCTCGTCCACCGAGAAGGTGGCGGCGCACGCCGGGTCGATGCACCGCTGGAACGCGAGATCGGTGCGGGCGGCGACGGCCACGGAGCGACTCCACGTGGGCCCGCCCCGGCCCCGCCGGGCGGCGCATCCGGAGCGTGGCCGGCGAGCCCACGGGAACAAAGGTAGGACGCGGCTTCCCGCACAGCAAGCCGAACCACGCTCCAGCGGCTGCCAGTTTGACAGCCCCGGAGGGGGGCATTAGCCTTCCCGATTCGGCGCGGCGGGGATCCCGTTTCACCGACGAAGCCTCCGGGAGCATCCCGATGAAGCCGACCGAATTGCGGGCGTTCAAGGCCGTTCTCGAGGGCATCCGCGCCCGCCTCCGCGGTGACGTGGAGACCATGGCCGACGCCGCCCTGCGCAAGACGCGGTCCGAGGCCAGCGGCGACCTGTCGAGCATGCCGATCCACATGGCCGACATCGGCTCCGACGCCTTCGAGCAGGAGTTCACGCTGAGCCTGATGGCCAGCGAGGAGGAGACGCTGGAGATGGTCGAGCACGCGCTCGAGCGGATCCGCGCCCGCACCTACGGCACCTGCGAGGACTGCGGCTGCGTGATCGCGAAGAAGCGGCTGGAGGCCATCCCGTTCGCGTCGCTGTGCATCCGCTGCGCCGAGAAGCAGGAGCAGGGCGGTCCCGGCGTCCGGCCGCGACAGCCCCGCTGACCGAGCGGCCACACCACCCACCCTGGAAGCGGGCCGGGCATGGCCGCCAGCAGCCGAGCATGGATCGCGTTCGCCGCGCTCGCGGCGGTCGCCGCCGGCGGCGACCTGCTCTCCAAGGAGGCGGCCTTCGCGAGGCTGGGAATGCCGGGCAGCGGCCGCGCGGCGGTGCTCGTGCCCCGGATCCTCGTCCTCGAGACGAACCTCAACGAGGGGGCGCTCTTCGGCCTGGGGCAGGGGATGGGACTGGGCTTCGCGGCCGTGTCGGTCGTGGCGATCGCCGGCATCGTGGCCCTCATGAACCGCCCCGCGATCCGGGCGGACCGCTGGATGGTGGCCGCGCTGGGCCTGATCGTCGGGGGCATCGTCGGCAACCTCTATGACCGACTCGGCCTCCCCGGCCTCTCCTGGCACGCGCCCCCGGAGCGGGTCGGCGAGCCCGTCCGCGCGGTCCGCGACTGGATCCACTTCCAGGTGCCGGGCGTGATCGACTGGCCGATCTTCAACCTCGCCGACTCGTGGCTCGTGATCGGGGCCGGCATCCTCCTCCTGCTCGCCCTGCGGCCGACCGCGGCCGAGCCGGCGGCGCGACCGGAGTCCTGACATGACCACGCCGACCGCAGCACCGCTCCCGGCCGACGTGACGGCACGTCTCGACGCCGCGATCGCCGCAACGCGGCTGGCCGCCGCCGAGACGCTCCGCTGGTTCGGCCGGCCCGACCTCGCCGTCGAGGACAAGGCCGACCTTTCGCCCGTGACCGCGGCCGACCGGGCCGCCGAGGCGATCCTCCGCCGCGCGCTGCTCGGGGCGTTCCCGCACGACGCCTTCCTCGGGGAGGAAACCGGCGCGACCGCCGGCACGAGCGGCTGGGAGTGGGTCGTCGATCCGGTCGACGGGACGAAGTCGTTCATCCGCGGCGTGCCGCTCTACGCCACGCTCGTCGGCTGCCGCCGCGGCGACGCGGGCGTCGTCGGCGTGATCGCGATCCCGGCGCTCGACGAGATGGTCTACGCCGCCGCCGGGTGCGGGGCGTGGCACGTGCGCCGCGCCGCGTCACCGGTGCGGGCCCGCGTCTCGTCGCGGGCCCGGCTCGCCGACGCGCTCGCCTGCTCGAGCGACTTCACGTCGTTCGCCCGCTGGTCCGGCGGCCCCACCGCCGGCGCGGAGGCCCGCGACCGCGTCGAGCGTGCCTTCCGGCTCGCCCGCACCTGGGGCGACGGCTACGGCTACCTGCTCGTGGCGACGGGCCGCGCGGAGGCGATGGTCGATCCGCTCATGAACCGCTGGGACGCGGCCGCCGTCGAAACCGTCGTGGTGGAGGCCGGCGGACGCTACACCGACTGGCACGGCCGCCCGCGGATCGACTCGGGCGACGGCCTGGCGACGAACGGCCTCGTGCACGACGAGGTGGTGCGGATGCTCACCGGCGCCGCAGGCACCAGCGGGTGACGAGGCTGCGGTAGAAGAACATCCCGAGCAGGTTCGGCTTCGCGAACAGGATCCGCGTGACGAGGCCGATGGCCCCGGGCTTAGCTTAACATACAACTTTACCCAGGATCTAGATAAACTTTTGGAAGAATTAGAAGAGAGCAAAAAAGAGTTTGGAGATCTTTTTAATTGCCCAAAAGGCGAACATCCATATATAATAAAGGCATATTTAAGAAAAAGCATAACTATAGAAACATTGGTGATACTAGATAAAATTTAT
>JBJTPA010000241.1:0-6620 GCA_046074885.1 Planctomycetaceae bacterium | reverse complement strand
GACCAGGCAAACACATGGAAAGAAAACAGGAGCACAATATAGCAATAACTGACCGACACGTCGCCAATATTTGTTGTTTTGTGTGAGCGCCTGGCCCGTTGTGAAGAAGAGGTGCCTGTACAAGCGACGTGCTCCCGGCCGTCGGCCCCACCGAGCGGCTCGAGGCCGGCGACCGGCTCGTGTTCGTGGGCGTGATCGACTCGGTGGTGGAGCTCCAGAAGATCCGCGGCCTCAGGCCCGCCACCGACCAAGTGTTCAAGCTCCACGACCCCCGGCACGAGCGGACGCTCGTCGAGGCGGTCGTCTCGAACACCTGCCCGCTCGTGGGCCGCACGATCCGGGAGGGCCGCTTCCGCTCCACATACAACGCCGTCGTCATCGCGGTAGCCCGGAACGGCGAGCGGCTCAACAGGAAGATCGGCGACATCGCGCTCGAGCCGGGCGACACGCTCCTGGTCGAGGCCGGACCGGGCTTCCTCGACCGGCAGCGGTCGAGCCGCCACTTCTACCTCGTCAGCGAGGTGGCCGGCGGCGGGCCGCCGCGGCACGATCGCGCCTGGCTCGCCTGCACCGTCCTCGCCGCGATGGTGCTCGCGGCGGCGCTCGACCTGGTGCCGATGGTGGCGGCGGCCCTCGTGGCCGCGTGCGTGGTGGTCGGCGTCCGCTGCATCTCGACCACCGAGGCGCGGCGGTCGATCGAGTGGGAGTCGCTGCTGCTCATCGCGGCCAGCTTCGGCCTCGCCCGCGCGATGGAGAAGACGGGCCTCGCCGAGGCCGTCGCCCACGCCACGATCGCCCGGGCCGGCGACGACCCGCATCTCGTGCTCGCGGCCCTGTACCTCGTGGCCATGCTGTTCACGGAGCTCATGAGCAACAACGCCGCGGCGGTGCTCACGTTCCCGATCGCCTGGCAGGCGGCGGCCGACCTCGACGTCAATCCGATCCCGTTCGTGATGGCGATCACCGTCGCCGCGAGCTGCGGATTCGCCACGCCGATGGGCTACCAGACGAACCTCATGATCTACGGCCCGGGCGGCTACAAGTTCAGCGACTACGTCCGCTTCGGCGGCCCGCTGAACCTGCTCGTCATGGCCCTCACGGTGGCCCTCGCGCCCGTCATCTGGCCCTTCCGGCCGTGACGAACCGGGGTTCCGGCCGGCCAAACTTCCGCGGCGGTCGGCTGCCGCGTACCTTGGTGCCGGCGACGGCCGCATGAGCGACATCCTCTTCCACTACTACCGCGTCAACCCGACGACCTGGTTCTACCTGGCGTCGCTCCTGGCGATCGCGCTGTTCTTCAAGTTCAACCGGCTGTGGAGCGTGCGGAACGCGGACCTCGTGGGCCTCATCCTCCTCGCGCCGGGGCTCCTGGCGGTCGAGTACGGCGGCTCGAAGGCGAGTGCCGCGGTCGAGGCGATCGGCTTCGCGTGGCTGTTCGTCGTCACCGGCGCGCTCGTGGTGCGGATGCTCATCGACTCGACGATGGTCCGGCGGCCGATGCTGGAGCCGAATCTCACGTCGGGGGGACTCGTGTTCCTGGGCGGGTCGCTGCTCGTCTTCCTGCTGGCCAACGTGGTCACGCGGCCGCCGCAGCGCGAGGATCTCGCCGGGGCCGCCGCCGCCGACCGCCTCCGGGCCGGCGCGGCGAGCGTGGACACCGACCAGCTCGTGCGGCTTGGGCCCGGATACCCGCTCCTGTTCCTGCTGCCGGAACTGTCCGCGCAGCAACTGCTCGGCGACGCCGCGGTCGATGCGGATGCCACCCCGGGCGAGCCCGGCCGCCGCGCGATCCACGAGACGACCGCCCGGATCATGGCCATCCTCGCCCAGCTCGCCATCGTGGCGGGCATGGTGACGGTCGGCTGGCGGCACTTCGAGAACGTCCGGCTCGGCATCGCCGCGGCCGTGCTCTACCTGCTGCTCCCGTACACGGCGATGATGACCGGCCGCGTGGACCACTGCCTGCCGGGGGCGCTCGTGCTCTGGGCGGTCGCGTCCTACCGCCTGCCGATCCTGGCCGGCGTGCTCGTGGGGCTGGCGATCGGAACCATCTACTACCCGGTCTTCCTCCTGCCGCTGTGGTGCAGCTTCTACTGGGAGCGGGGCGTCCGCCGCTTCCTGCTGGGCGTGGCCGCGGCGCTCGGCGCGCTCGTCGTCACCCTCTGGTTCACGTCGCCCGACGCCGCCGTGTTCCTCGGGCAGCTGCGGCAGATGTTCGGCTGGATCCTCCCCAACGAGGTGTCCCTGGAGGGCTTCTGGGCCCTTCCCGGCCACGACCCCGTCTTCCGGCTGCCGGTGCTCGCACTCTTCGTCGCGCTCATGACCACGTTCGCCATCTGGCCCGCCCCGAAGAACCTCGGCACGCTCATGAGCTGCTCGGCGGCCGTGCTCCTCGGCAGCCAGTTCTGGAAGGCCCACGACGGCGGCCTGTTCATGGCCTGGTACCTGCCGGTGCTCCTGCTCGTCGTGTTCCGGCCGAACCTCGAGAACCGGGTGGCGATGCTGGCGCTCGAGCCCGACTGGTTCGCCCGCCGCCGCGCCGCGCAGCCCCCCGCCGGCGGCCGCGCCGCCTGAGGCGCAGCCCACTGGCAGTCCCCTCGCTTGCGCTCGGGGCTTCCTGATGGCGGATGATGCCGCCGGGTCAAAAAGCCCGGAGCGCAAGCGACGGGACTGCGGCTCGGCTACGGCTCGCGACGCGGGTCGAACGCGGGGCACTCCCGGGCCGCGAGCCAGTTCCGCCAGGCCGCCGCGTCCCACGAGAAGTTCTGCCCGGTGAGCGCGACCAGCGACTCGAGCACGCGGTCGTTCCGCACCACGACCTTCACCGGCTTCGGGCCGCCCCCCATCGACAAGCCGCCCCCCGCCGGCGTGAACGTGGCGCTCGTCGAGCCCGGCGCCTGACCGTCCCCCTGCATCACCACGTGCCGCGTCTCGAGGCTGGCGATCAGCGCGGCGACGGCCGACTGGTCACCGAGGCGGCCGAGCGCCTCGGCGGCGCGGTTGACCCGCGCGTTGTCGGTGCTGCCGAGCGCCGCGACGAACGCCTGCGACGACAGCCCGGGGCCGAGCGCGGCCAGCCGCTCGACCGCGGCGATCCGCGTCTCGGGGTCGGCGTGGTCGAGCGCCGTGGCGACGAGCGCCGCGCCGGCCTCCGGCGTGCGGATCCGTGCGAGCGACTCGAGATACAGCCCGCGCACCCGGCCCTGCGGGTCGGCGGCCAGCGCGGCCACGATCGCCGGCACCGCCAGCGGGTCCGAGATCTCGCGGATCTGCTCCGCGGCCGCGGCGTCGCCCCGGTCGAGGCCGCGGCGCAGCCGCTCGACCTTCTTCGTCCACTCGCGCCGCGCCTCGGCGTCGCGCTCCGCGCGGCCGGCGAGCTCGATCTCCTGCGGCGTCCGCCAGGCCCCGTCGTGCCGCACGAGCCCGATCGCCGCCATGGTCTCGGCGTGCGTGGGCGCGGCGCCGTCCGCGGGCTCGGCGGCGCGGACGGCGGCCGCGGCGGCACAGAGGAGGACGGCGATCGCGACCCTCGGTCTCATGTCGTTCACCTCGTCTCGTGACCCAGTCGCCTCGCGACCGGAGTCCGGCCCGCGGATCGACAACGGCATCCGGTTGCGAGGCAACCGGACCACGGGTTGGCCTGCCACCGCAGATCGAGATGGCTCCCGCGGATCACGCCTGCGGATCATATGGAGGCCGTATCAGAGGGGTTTCGCCGCGTCCCGGATCAGCCCCGCGTAGATGGAGAAGAACCGGATCACCACCAGCGTAACGAGCAGGGCGACGCCGGCCCACGCCAGGAACCCGGCGGCCCGGGCCGCCGCCGCGAGCCCTGCGCGGGACTCGGCCTCGAGGCCGGCCGCGAGGCGGTCGAGCCCCTCGGGCGTCGTGCCGGCCATCTCCCCGACCTCCACGGCCTCGATCACCCGGCGGTCGAACCGGCCGGCCGCCGCAAGCGCCCCGGCGAGGTCCGCGCCCGCCCGCAGCCGCGCCTCGACCTCCGCGGGATCGATCCGCAAGCCCGGTGCGGCGCTCGACGCGATGCCGACGAGCCCTCCGGCGTCGATGCCGGCGCCGGCGGCGAGCGCCGCCGCGCGGCACCAGGCCGCCGACTCGGCCGCGCCGAGCGCCGGCCCCAGCACGGGAATCCACGCCGCGGCGCGGCGGACGATCCCGCGGTCCTTCCAGCTCCGCAGGGCCCGCGGCACCGCGGCGGCCGCCAGCACCGCGACGGCGGCCAGGGCGACGAGGTACGTGCGGAGACCCGCCATCCCCCGCAGGCCCAGGCCGACGAGGTCAAGCGGCTCGCCGTCGAGGCCGGTGATCCCGCCCGACACGACGATCAGCAGGCCGACCGTGGCGACCGCGGCGGCAAGTTGCAGGGCCGGCGTCACGAGGCCCGCGAGGAACTCGCGGCGCAGGCGGACCGCGTGCCGCACCGCGTCGGCCACGTCGCGGAGCACCTCGGCGTCGCGGCCGGTGTGGTCGGCAACCACCGCCATGCCGCGGACGACCGGACCGAACGCGTCGGCCGCGGCGTCGAGGGCCGCGGCCAGGCTCGATCCCGAGGCGATCGCCCCGGCCACCGCGGCGAGCGGCGGCCGACGCCGCGCCGGCGCGCGGGCTGCCTCCGACTCCCACGCCCGTTTCGGGTCGATCCCCGCCGCGAGCGCGACCGACACCCGGCCGAGGACGTCGGCGACGAAGCCGCCCGGCAGCCGCCCGAATCGCGTCATCGCGTCGAGATCCTCGTCAAAAACCGAACGACAGCGTACAGGCCGACTGCATCTCGTGGCTCAATCATCGTCGGTTTTTGGCGGCCGGATGCCGCGACGTGGGGCGTCTGCTACAAAATCGCCGTCACCGCGTCCCCCCCCACGCCCATGAAACCACACTGGCCCGCCGTCGCGATCGTCGGAGTGGGCCTGATCGGCGGCTCGGTCGGCCGGGCCCTGCGGGCGCGACGCCTCGCGAAGCGGGTCGTCGGCGTGGGTCGCTCGGCGGCTGGCCTCGAGGCGGCGCGGCGCGCCGGGGCCGTGACCGAGACGGCCCGCGACCTCGCCGCCGGCGTGGCCGACGTGGACGTCGTCGTCGTCGCGGCAGGCGTCGCGGCGATCCCGGGACTCCTCGACGAGGTCGACGCGATCGCACGGCCCGGCACGCTCCTCACCGACGCCGGCAGCACGAAGGGCACGATCGTCGCGGCATGGGAGCGGCGGCGAAAGTCGCGCCGCTGTCGGTTCGTGGGTGCGCATCCGATCGCCGGCAGCCACCGCCGCGGCGCGGGGGCCGCGGAGCCCGACCTGTTCGCCGGGAGGGTGACGGTGGTCGCGCCGGGGCCGCGCACGCCGGCGGCGGACGTCGAGGCGGTGGGGGACTTCTGGTCCGCGCTCGGCTCGACCGTGTTCGTGATGCCGCCGCGGGAGCACGACCGGATCCTCGCGGCCACGAGCCACGTGCCACACCTCGTGGCCGCGGCGCTCGCGACTGCCACGCCGGAGGAAGCCCTGCGGTTCACCGCCGGCGGCTGGCGCGACAGCACGCGGATCGCGGCGGGAGACCCCGAACTCTGGGCCGACATCCTCCTCGACAACGCGGCGGCACTCGGGCCGGCCGTGAAGCGCTTCGCCGGTGCGATCGAGAAGCTGCTCGCGGCGGTGGCCGCGGCGGACCGCCGGAAGCTCGTCGCCCTGCTCGCCGCAGCCAAGGAGGGCCGCGATGCTCTGGGAAATTGACGTCCTGCCCCGCGACCCGGCGAGCGACCACGCCGCCCGCGCCGTGGTGGCGGGTGCCGCGGAGCTCGGCGTCGCCGGGTGCACCGCCGCGCGGACGGCGGCGGGCTGGCTCGTGGAGGGCGACCTCTCGCGGGCCGACATCGAGCGGCTCGCCCACGTGGTGCTGGCCGACCCGGTGACCGAGACCTTCGTCGCGGCCGCAGTCGGCGCCACAGAACTCTCGGCGGGCCGCGACGGGCTGCCGACGGTCGTCCACGTGCTGCCACGGGCCGGCGTCACCGACCCGGCCGCGGAGAGCGCCCGCGAGGCCTGCGGGCTCGTCGGCACGCGGCCGACGGCGGTACGGAGCGTGCGGAAGTACTGGCTGCCGCCGCTCGCCGAGGCCGATGCGACGCGGCTGGCGTGGGACCTCCTCGCCAGCGAGGCGATCCACGACGTGGTCGTGGGCCCGCTCGCGATCGCGACGCTCGCGGGCGGGCGGACGTGGACCTTCGCCCGCGAGTCGATCGACCTCGAGGCGCTCGACGACGCCGGGCTCGCGACGCTCTCCCGCGACCGCTGCCTCGCGCTTTCGGTCGCCGAATTGCGGGCGGTCCGCGAACACTTCCGCGGCCTCGGGCGGCCGCCCTCCGAGATCGAGCTCGAGACGATCGCGCAGACCTGGAGCGAGCACTGCTGCCACAAGACGCTCACGAGCCCTGTGGACCACGTCGGCCCGGACGGTCCGGCCCGCTACGAAAACCTGCTCAAGGAGACGGTGTTCGCGGCCACGCAGAAGGTCCGCGCGGCGCTCGGGCCCGACGACTGGTGCGTGAGCGTGTTCCGCGACAACTCGGGCGTGGTGCGGTTCGACGGCGACCACGACGTGTGCGTGAAGGTGGAGAC
>JBJTPA010000240.1:0-23462 GCA_046074885.1 Planctomycetaceae bacterium | reverse complement strand
CTGGCGACGGCTCGTGACGACCAGCCGCATCCTTCGCACCGCCGCCCGCAGGGCCGAGGGCTCCGGCACGATGATCGCCACCGGATACCGCAGCCCGTCACCCACCACGCAGACCTGCGCCACCGCCTCGTCCTCGGCGAGCGCCCGTTCGACGTCGGCCGGGGGGAGCTTCTCGCCCGTCGCGAGCACGAGCGTGTCGCTGAGCCGGCCGGTGATCCGCAGATGTCCTGCCTCGTCGATCCCGGCGAGGTCGCCGGTCTCGAGCCATTCGGCGTTGGACGGCCGCGGTCGGTCGTCGTCGGCAGCGAGCGTGCCAAGGGCCCGGCTCGGCGTGCGGACCAGCAGCTGCCCCCGCGAACCGGGCCGCTCGTCGATCCGCACCTCCACGCCGGGTACGGGCGGTCCGACGGTTCCGGGCCGCGCGATGCGGGGATTGGAGAGGGTGACGACCGGGCCCGCCTCGGCCAGTCCGTATCCCTCGACCAGGGGCACGCCACGGCTCGTGAAGAACGCCGCGGTCCGCTCCCGCAGCGGTGCGCCGCCGGAGATGCAGACCCGTACGCCGCCCCCGAGGGCCGCGGCAAGATCGGCGAGCCGGCCGGCACGAACGCCCGCCTCGAGACGTTCGAAGAACGCGGGCACGCCGAGGATCACGGCAGGCCGCGCGACCCGGCAGGCGTCGAGGATGCGGCCGCGATCGGCGACGACGGCCAGACACCCACCCCGCACGACCGCCGTGTAGAGGTCGCCGGTTCGGGCCAGCGCGTGGCTCAGGGGCAGCCAGGAGAGCCGGACGTCCCGCGGGTCGTCGAGAAACACGTCGGCCGCCGCCAGGGCGTTGGCCGCGAGCCCGCGCTGCGAGTGGAGGACGCCGTGCGGCCGGCCCGTCGTGCCGCTCGAGAGCAGGATCGTCGCGCACGCGTCGGGATCACAGCCGATGGTCCGCCGCCGCAGTTCAGACAGCAGCGACTCGCGATCGGCCGCCCGCCGCCGCCAGCCCGCCACAGCCAGTCCCAGCCCGGACGCACGCTGCGAACGCATGTCGAAGACGAGGCCACCGCCGCGGGGCGGCCGCGCGTCGCCGCCGATCACGATCCCGCGGGGCTCGAGCCAGGCGAGTAGACGCTCCTGCTCTCCCGAGGCCGTCGCGTCATGCAGGGCCACGTGGACGAACCCACCGAGCAGACAGGCGAGGTCGACGACGATCCAGTCCGCGCCGTGGGGGGCGAGGTGCGCCAGGCGGTCGCCGCGAGCGAGCCCGGCCGACTCGAGGGCCACCGCGAACTCGACCGCCGCGGCTGCCAGCTCGGCCCACGTCCAGACCGTGGCATCCGCCAGCGGGTCCATGATCGCCGGCCGGTCGGGTGTCACCGCGACACGCTCCGCGAGCAGGGCGACGAGCGACTCGGGGGCGGGCGACGAGCCGGGGCCTGTGCCGAACGACGGCGACGGTGCGGCGACGGGCGTCACCATCGGGGCCTCACTCGCAGCGCTCGAAGAGGATGGCGATGCCCTGGCCGAGGCCGATGCACATGGTGGCCAGGCCGAGGCGGGCGCCGGAGTCCCGCATCGCGTGCAGGAGCGTCGTCGCGATCCGGGCGCCGCTGGCGCCAAGCGGATGGCCGATCGCGAGCGAGCCCCCCCGGACGTTCACCTTCGCAGGGTCGAGGCCGAGTTCGTCGATGCAGTGGATGGCCTGCACGGCGAAGGCCTCGTTGAGTTCCACGAGGTCGATGTCGGCGAGCGTGATGCCGCGGCCGGCGACCCGGCCAAGCAGCTTCCGCGTGGCGGCGATCGGGCCGGTGCCCATGAGCGCGGGCGGCACGCCGACGACCGCGGTGGCCACGACGCGAGCCAGCGGCTCGAGCCCCTGCCGGGCGGCCTCGGCCGCCGACATGACGACGCGCGCCGCCGCCCCGTCGCTCACCGGCGCGCTCGTCGCGGCGGTCACGGTGCCGAGACCCGGCAGGAAGGCGGGCTCGAGGCCCGCCATCGCCTCGAGGCTCGTGTCGCGGCGGATCGACTGGTCGGCGACGGCCTCGACGACCGCCCCGGACTCGTCGTGGCCGGCCACGGCCACGATCTCGTCGTCGAAGAGCCCGGCGTCGTCGGAGCGGGCGGCCCGCGCGTGGCTCTCGAGCGCGAACGCTTCCTGCCGGCGGCGGTCGATGCCGTGAGCCATGGCGAGGTGCTCGGCCGTCAGCCCCATCGAGAGCATCCCGCGGCTCGTGCGGGCGAGCGCCCGCGGGTGGACGTCGAGACCCGAGTCCATCGGCAGGTGGTGCATGTGCTCCACGCCGCCCACCACCTGCACGTCCTCGGCGCCCGCCACGATCGCATGGCAGGCCTGGGCGAGCGACTGAAGCGACGAGCCGCAGAGGCGGTTCACGGTCGTGCCGGCGGCGGCCAGCGGCAGGCCTGCCATGAGCGCGACGGTGCGGGCCACGTTGGCCCCGAGCTCGCCGCGCTGCTGCGTGGCGCCGAGGACGACGTCCTCCACCGTGGCCGGATCGACGCCGCTGCGCTCGACGGCGGCCGCGACCACCGCCGCCGCCAGTTCGTCGCCGCGGACGTGGCGGAACAGGCCCCGTTCCGGATGCGCGCGGCCGATCGCCGTGCGGCAGCAGCCGACGACGACGGGCGTGGTCGCGGGGTCGGAGACGGCGGGCTCCCTCATGGCGTCGTGCTCCCCCGCGCGCGATCCGCGGTGAACCGCCGGCCGTCCCGGGCCATGTCGAGGAGACCGGGCGTGGGGAGCATCCGCGGCCCGAGGCCGGCGAGCGGCCCGAGCCTCCGCACCACCTCCGCGGCGCCGAGCGTGTCGGCCCAGGCGAGGAGGCCGCCGCGGAAGGCGGGGAAGCCGAGGGCGTGGATGACGGCGAGGTCCACGTCGCGGCCGTCGCGGACGATGCCCTCGTCGAGGGCGTGGAGCGCCTCGAGCAGCATCGGCAGCACCAGCCGATCGAGGATCGCGCGGTCGGTCGAGTTGCGCGGCAGCACCGCGTAGCGGGCGAGGATGTCTCCCGCCTCCGGATCGACCCCCACGACCCGCGCCTTCTGGTCGGCGCCTGTGTAGCGGTAGAAGCCCGTGCCCGTCTTGCGGCCGAGGCGGCCCGACTTCACGAGCGCGGGGATGAGCGGCGAGGCCTCGATCCGGTCGCCGTAGGCGGCGGAGAGCACGAGCCCCGCGTAGAAGGCCGTGTCGAGTCCGATCATGTCGTAAAGCTCGATCGGCCCCATCGGCATCCCGAAAGCCCGGGCCACGCGGTCGATCCGCGCCGGCTCCACCCCCTCCCGCACGAGTTCCGTGGCCTCGTGGAGATAGGGCATGAGGACGCGGTTGATGAGGAACCCGGGCGCGTCGCGGACCACGATCGGGCACTTTCCCAGCCGCTTGGCGTGGGCCACCGCGGCGGCCACCGTGGCGTCGTCCGTGGCCGGCCCGCGGACCACCTCGACGAGCGTCATGCGGCGGACGGGATTGAAGAAGTGCAGCCCGCAGAATCGCGCCGGCCGGGCGAGTGCCTCCGCGAGCCGGCCGATGGGGTTCGTGGACGTGTTCGTGCAGATGATGGCGTCGGGGCCGACGGCCCGCTCAATGTCGGCAAGCACACGCTGCTTGACGTCGGGCCGCTCGGTGACGGTCTCGATCACGATGTCGGCGCCGGCGACGACGGCCAGGCCCGTCGCGGCCCGCACCTCGCCCGCCAGTGCGAGGGCCCGCGCGGGATCCGTCCGCTTCGCGGCCCGGTCCCACGCCGCCTCGTCGAGGATCCCGGGCACGCTCGCGGCGAGCGCCCGCTCGTCGATGTCCACGAGCGTCACGGGAAAGCCGGCGCGGAGGTGGCTGGCCGCGATGCCCGCCCCCATGATGCCGGCGCCGACGATGGCCGGCGAGGTTCGGGGCGGCGGCTCGGCGGCGGCCGACTCGACCCCCGGGTCGCGGCGGTTGCGCTCGCCGATGCCGAACACCCGCTGGAGGTTCGCGGCCACGGGCGTCCGTGCGAGCGTCGCGAACGCGGCCGACTCGATCCGCCCCGCCGCGGCCGCGTCCACGGCCGTGCCGTCGAGGATCGTCCGCAGGATCGCCGGCGGCGCCGGGTAGTGGCCGCCGGTCCGGCCGAGGATCACGGCGGTGGACGTGGCGGCGAGGAAGTCCCGCTCCGCCGGGTCGAGCGCGACGGGCTCCGTCATGCGCCGCCGTCGCGCCGCGACCCGGCCGGTGGCCGAGTGAATCTCGACGAGCCGCCGCGCCGTCTCGAGGGCCGCAGCCGCCGGCACGCAGGCGTCCACGAGCCCGACCCGCGCGGCCGCCGCCCCGTCGATGCTCTCGCCGGCGGCAACGAGTTCGACCGCCGGCCCCGGGCCGACGAGTCGCGGCAGGCGGACGGTGCCGCCCCATCCCGGGAGGAGCCCGAGCTTCACCTCGGGGAATCCGAACTGGGTTCGCGGGTCGGTCGTGGCCACGCGCAGGTCGCAGGCGAGGGCGAGTTCCAGGCCGCCGCCCAGGCAGACGCCGTCGATCACCGCCACGCTCGGCCACGCGGCGGCCGAGAGCCTGGCAAAGAGGCCGCGGCCCACGTCGCAGAGCCGCTCGATCTCGGTCGGCTCGAGGTCGCGCAGGCCGTCGAGCCGCGACACGTCGGCGCCGGCGAAGAACGACCCCTCGCGGGCGGACCGCACGACGACCGCCGCCGGCGGCGGGCCGCGGTCGAGCTCGTCGAGCGCGGCGGCGAGGTAGGCGAGGGCCCCGGGCGTGAGCACGTTGTGCCGGTGGTCCGGCACGACGAACGACAGCGCCACGGTCCCGTCGGTGTGCCGCTCGACCTCGAGCGTGGCGAAATACCGTGCGCTGGCCGGCATGCGTGGTTTCGGCAGGGGTTTCGCTTGCCCCGGGGCGGAAAACCGCTAGTGTATCGGCACCGTTTGCGGGGCGGCAAAGCCGCCGCGCGGGCCGGATCGCACCGCACGTCATCCGCACGGAGGCCCAGGCACCGATGGCGAACTCCCCTTCCGAGACCCGTTCGGCCGCCGCGCCGCTCCTCCGTTGGAGCCCGGAAGCGCTCGCCGTCGCATGGATGGCGCTGGTCGCCGTCGCGGTCGTCGGCCGCCTCTGGCGGCCCGAGTGGAACGGCACGCGACTCTGGAACGTCACCCCCTTCGTCGCCGTGGCGCTCGCCGCGGCCGCCCTGTTCCCGCGCCGGCTCGTCGCCGCGACCGTGCCGCTCGCGGCGCTGGCGCTCGGCAACGTCGCCCTGCCAGGGTACGACAGCCCGTGGGTGACCGCGGTGGTCTTTGCGGCGATCGCGTTCCCGGCGCTGCTCGGCGGGCTCGTGCGGCGCGGCCGGTGGCCCGCCGTGCTGGCCGGCTCGCTCGCCGGATCGCTCGTCTTCTTCCTGACCACGAACGTCGCCCACTGGGCGGCCACGGGCGACTACCCGAAAACGGCGGCGGGGCTCGTCGCCTGCTACGCCGCCGGCCTGCCCTTCTTCCGCCCCCTCGAGGATCTCGCCTGGACCGGTGTCGTGTTCGGGGGCCTCGCGGTGGCCGACCGGATCGGCGCCGCCCTCGCGACCCGCGGCGCCGCCGTGGCGAAGGCTCCGGCGGCGCCGGCCGCACGGCTTGACTGAGCGGCCAACCGGTCGAGAATGCAGGAATTCGGTCGTCGCGGCCTGCGCCGCGGCATCCGGCTTCCACACGCCGCGGGAATGGCGGAATTGGCAGACGCGCCAGGTTGAGGGCCTGGTGGTAGTAATACCGTGCAGGTTCAAGTCCTGTTTCCCGCACTCTCTTCACCGGCCCGTCGCGGCAGATGACCAACGAGCCCGACAGCCAGGCCGGTGACGATGCGGCGACTCCGGCCGATGCCGGGTCGCCGCCGCGACGCATCGCGATCGGCACGCAGCGGTCGGGCGTGAAGGCTCCGTCGCTCGCGCCGCGCTACCAGTACGTGGCCCCGCCGCAGCCGGCTGCCGCCGAAGCCTCCCAGGCGCCCGCCCCGGCTGACGCTCCCTCCCCCGCCGCGCCTCCGACCGACGCCGCTGCGACCGCCGGAGCGGCTGCTCTGCCGCCGGCCGCCGGGCGGGGCAAAGGCCGTCGGCGCGACGCGCCGCGCGGCCCGCGGGCCGACCTGCCGCCCGCACCATCCGCGCGGGTGGCCGTGCCGAACGTCCGAGCCGCGCTCGACGATGAACTTGCCGCCGAGTTCGATGCGGCGCTGGCCGGCGTCGAGGTGGACGATCTCCTCGAGGCGGCCGCGACGGGCCGGCTCGAGACGCCGCTCGAGCCGGGCACGAAGGTCACGGGCACCGTGCTCTCCGTCGCCCCCGACACCGCCTTCATCGACCTGGGTGGCCGCCGCCAGGGTGCGCTCAAGCTCGCCGCGCTCGTCACGGCGGGCCTTGACCTGCCGGCCGTGGGCACGCCGATCGAGGTGACGGTCGGTGGCCGCGACGAGGAGGACAACCTCTACGAGGTCGCCCTCGCGCACCACGCGGTCGCCATCGAGGACTGGTCGCAGATCCAGGCCGGGATGATCGTGGCCGCGAAGGTCACGGCCGCCAACAAGGGGGGCCTCGAGTGCGAGGTGGCCGGGCTTCGCGGCTTCATGCCCGCGAGCCTCGTGAGCGTGTGGCGCGTCGAGAACCTCGAGGAGATGGTCGGCCAGACGCTCGACAGCCTCGTCACCGAGATCGTGCCCGCCGCCCGCCGGCTCGTGCTCTCGCGGCGGGCCGTGATCGAGAAGCAGGCCGCCGACGCGAAGGCCAAACTGCTCGAGACGCTCGAGCCGGGCACGGAGCTCGACGGCGTCGTGCGGAGCGTCCGCGACTTCGGGGCGTTCGTCGACATCGGCAACGGCGTCGAGGGCCTCGTCCACGTCAGCGAGCTGTCGTGGGACCGCGTGGCGAATCCCGCCGACGTGCTGCAGCCGGGCCAGAAGGTCCGAGTGATCGTCAAGCGGATCGACCGCCAGACCGGCAAGATCGGTCTCTCCGCCCGCGACATGGTCGAGAGCCCGTGGAGGCGGGCGGCGGTGAAATACCACGCCGGCGCGACCGTGCGGGGCGTCGTGAGCCGGATCGCCCAGTTCGGCGCCTTCGTGAAACTGGAACCCGGCGTCGAGGGCCTCGTCCACGTGTCGGAACTCGCGACGCGCCACGTCCGCAGCGTGTCGGACGTGGTCCGCGAGGGGCAGGAGGTCGAGTGCCGCGTGCTGGCCTGCGACCCCGAAGCCCAGCGGATCGGGCTGTCGATCAAGGCGATCTCCCCCGCCCCGGCGGCCTCGGCGGCCGACCGTGACGAGGCCCCCGCGGCCGATGAGCCCGCACCACCACCGTCCGCCGCGAAGAAGCGGACGACGCCGCTCAAGGGCGGCCTCGGTGGCGACTCGGCCGGCGCGAAGTTCGGCCTCAAGTGGTGACGAACGTCAACGGCCGATGATGTCCTTGCCCATCCACGCCACGAGCGGCTCGGGCACCGTCACGGTGCCGTCGGCGTTCTGGTGGTTCTCGAGGAGCGCGATGATCGCGCGGCTGATCGCCACGGCCGTGCCGTTGAGCGTGTGGACGAAGTGCGTGCCCTTCTCGCCCGGCCTGCGGGCCCGCAGGCCGAGCCGGCGGGCCTGGTAGTCGGTGCAGTTCGACGTGCTCGTCACCTCGCCCCATTCGCCGGCGGCGCCGCGGCCCGGCATCCACGCCTCGAGGTCGAACTTCCGGTAGGCCGGCCCGCCGAGGTCGCCGGCCGCGGTGTCCACCACACGGTAGGGGATCGCGAGGCCGTCGAACAGCCGGCACTCGAGGTCGAGGAGCCGCTCGTGCATCGCCTCGCTCTCCTCGGGCTTCGTGAAGGCGAACATCTCCACCTTCGTGAACTGATGCACGCGGTAGAGCCCGCGGGTGGCCTTGCCGTGGGCCCCGGCCTCGGTGCGGAAACAGTGGCTGATGCCGCAGAGCTTGAGCGGCAGCTCGTCGGCCTCGAAGATCCGCTCGTGGAAGGCACCGCCGAGCGTGATCTCCGCCGTGGCCACGAGCGAGAGGTCGGTGCCGGCGATCGAGTAGATCTGCGTCTCGGGCCCGCGGGGCATGAAGCCCGAGCCCTCGAGGATCACGTCCCGCGCGAGGTCGGGCGTGGTCATCGGCGTGAAGCCCTCGCGGACGAGGAGTTCCACGGCGTAGCGCTGCAGCGCCAGTTCCAGGAGCACGGCGTCGCCGGTGAGGAAATAAAACCCGTGGCCGGCCACCTTCGCCCCGGCGTCGAAGTCGAAGAGCCGCAGGTTCTCGCCGAGCGCCACGTGGTCGAGCGGCTTGAAGTCGAACGACCGCACGGGCGTGGCGCCGCGGCGGATCTCGACGGCGTCGGCCTCGCCCCCCTCGGGGGCCGCGGGGTGCGTGAGGTTGGGAATCGCCCGGAGGATGGCGTCGCTCTCGGCCACGATCTCGCCCGCCTGCGCCTCGAGCGCCGAAATCTCCTCGCGGAGCCGGCGGCCTTCGGCCTTCTTGGCCTCGCGCTCGGCGGCGTCGGCCGCCTTGCCGATCGACTTGCTCACCAGGCCGGCCTGCTGGTTGAGCCGGTCGATGTCGGCCTGGAGCTGCCGCCGCTGCCGATCGAGGCCGGCGAACCGCGCCACGTCGGCGGACGAGCCGCGACGGCGGCAGTTGGCGGTGACGAGGTCGATGTTGTCGGCGACGAAGCGGCGGTCGAGCACGGCTGACTCCGGGATGGCTGCACGGGGTCGATCGGATGCTCGGCATCGACCCGGGGCCGCGAGTGTGCCAGAAGGACGGCCGGCCCCGCCAGTCACAGAAGATCAACACCGTCGTTGCCGGGACCCTTTCAAATCAGCGTGTCACGGCTGCACCGGCTCGGGGCTGCCCACGCCCTCTCGCCGGACGTTCGCCTCAGCCCTCCGGGCTTCGGCTCTCTGCATGTCCGCTTCGCTTCGCCATCCCTGGCTTCGCTCGCTCCCATAGCCCGCTCGAGGGCATGGGCAGCCCCTCGCCTCATCAACCCAATGCACCCAGCATGACGATTCCTCCGCCGTAGCGTGGTCAGCCGTCAAGCGCCTTCCAGTAGGCGGCGATGCCGTCCTCGAGCGTCGTGAACGCCCGTGTCCATCCGGCGGATCGCAGTCTCGTCACGTCGGCGCACGTGTAGGCCTGGTACTGGCCGCGGAGGTCGTCGGGAAGGGGGATCGTGACGGGCGGCGGCGAGCCGGCGACCGCGGCCACGACCCGCCCCAGGTCGCCGAACGACCGCGGCGTGCCGGTGCCCACGTTGTAGACGCCACTCCGGTTGCGGCCCGCCGCGGCCTCGTCGAGGAAGTAGAGATTCACGGCCGCGACGTCGGCCACGGCGATGAAGTCGCGCACGAATCCGTCGCTGCCCTCGAAGAGCCGCGGGGCCTCGCCGCGACGGACCGCCTGGAAGGCGTGCCAGGCCACGCTCGCCATCCGGCCCTTGTGCCCCTCGCCGGGCCCGTAGACGTTGAAATACCGCAGGCCGACGACCGGGACGTCGCCGGGACGGCCCGTGGCGAACTCGCGGCGGACGAACTGGTCGAAGGCCCACTTCGAGAAGGCGTAGGGCGTGACCGCCCGTTCGCAGGCCGGCTCCTCGCGGAAGCCCGCGACCCCGTCGCCGTAGACCGCCGCCGAACTGGCGTAGACGAGCGGGCAGCCGTGGCGGCGGGCCAGCGCCAGCATCTGCTTCGAGAACGTGTAGTTCGCCCGCATCACCGCGCGGCCGTCGCGGGCGGTCGTGTCCACGCAGGCTCCCTGGTGGATGATGCCCGTGAGCGGCGGCAGGCCATCGAGACCGGCAAGCAGGTCGTCCGCGTCGAGGTAGTCGGCGAACCCGCGGCCGGAGAGGTTGGCGCACTTGGCGCCGTCCGTGAGGTCGTCCACGACGATCACGTCGTCACGACCCCGCGCGTTCAGGGACGCGAGGATGTTCGACCCGATGAACCCCGCGGCTCCGGTGAGCAGGATCATGACGGCGGCCCCTCCGCGGCGCGGATGCGGTCCACGATGCTCGTGGTCGAGGCGTTCGGCACGAACAGCGGCGTCGCCACGCGGCCGCCCCGGGCCAGCACGATGTCGGCCCCCACGACGCGGTCGAGCGTGTAATCGCCCCCCTTCACGAGCACGTCGGGCTCCACGGCGCGGACGAGGTCGAGCGGCGTGTCGGCGTCGAACTCGCACACCCAGGCCACGCTGGCCAGGCCGGCGAGCACCGCCTTTCGCTCGGCCGCGGGCACGAACGGCCGCGGCGCCCCCTTGAGACGGCGGACCGAGTCGTCGGAGTTGACGCCCACCACGAGCACGTCGCACTCGCGGGCCGCGGCGTCCAGGAGCGCCACGTGGCCGTGGTGGAGGATGTCGAAGCAGCCGTTCGTGAACCCGATCCGCTTGCCCTCGGCCCGCGCCCGGCGCACCAGCAGCCGCAGGGCGTCGGCGTCCACCACCTTGCCACGGGCGATCGCTTCCTCGCGATCGACGGCCTCCATGACCTCGCCCCGCGAGATCCGCGCCGTGCCGATCCGAGCCACCTGCAGGCCGGCCGCGGCGTTGGCGAGATAGCAGGCCTGGGGCAGGTCCTTGCCCTCGGCGAGCGCCACGGCGAGCATCGCCACCGCGGTGTCGCCCGCGCCCGTGACGTCGAAGACCCGCTGGGCCTGCGTGGGGATCAGCGACACCTCGCCGCCGGCCACGACCACCATCCCCTGTTCGCCGAGCGTGACGATCACCGCGCCGATCGCGAAGCGGTCCACGATCCTCCGGGCGGCGCGGATCGCGTCGTCGTGGTCGCGGATCGGAAACTGCACGACCGCCGCCGCCTCGCCACGGTTGGGCGTGATCACGGCGGCGCCGGCGTACTTCGTGAAATCGGCGTCCTTCGGATCGACGACCACGGTGGCCCCCGTCTTCCGCCCCTCGTCGATCACGGCCCGGCAGACCGCGGTGTCGCAGACCCCCTTGGCGTAGTCGGAGAGGATCGCGACCCGCACGTGCCGCACGAGCCCGCGCGCCCGCCGCACGATCTCCTCCCGGGCGGGCAGGTCGGCGAGGGCCTGTTCCTCGTCGAACCGGGCCACCTGGTGGTGGCCGGCGAGCAACCGGGTCTTCGTGGTGGTGGGCACTGCGGCGGTCGCGAGCAGGTCTTCGGCCGCCACGCCCTCGTCGGCGAGATTCCGCCGGAGCTCCTCGGCCGCCGCGTCGTGGCCGACCACGCCGACGAGCCGCGGCTGCCCGCCGAGGGCGGCCACGTTGACCGCCACGTTGGCCGCCCCGCCGGGCCGCGTCGCGGAGCGGCGGACGTGGAGGACGGGCACCGGCGCCTCGGGCGAGATCCGCTCGGCCGCCCCGTGCAGGTAGCGGTCGAGCATCACGTCGCCCACGACGAGCACGGGGGGCGAAGAGGCGGGCGGCGACGACATCGAAGGATCCACGATCGCGCCGTGCTCCGGGAGACTCGCGGGGGCGATTGTTCACGGGATGCGTGCGGACTGTCAACGCGTGCGGGCCGCGTCGCGCGGCCCGCGCAACCGTCGTGGTGCCGGGGACTTGCGCGGCGTCGCCGCGTTCCGGCTTGCCCGCAATCGCCCGCGCCGCGAACGGTTGGACGTGCCGGGAGCCACCGAGGGTTCGTCAGCGAGCCCGCGGGTGCCGTCCCGGAGAGCGAAGCATCTCGGTAGACGAGTTGCTGGGCTCCGCGGCTCTTTCCGCGGCCCCGGCGCAGCGTAGGCCGACGTGACGGGTGGCGCGAGCCTCCCGCCGCGATCGTCCCGTTCGTTGCGCCGCCATGCACGTCGGCGCGTGGTGCCGCGCACGCATGCCGAATTCCGAATTCGTCGTCTCCAGGTCGTAAGGTGAGCCATGCGCACGGCATCGACACATCGTGATGCGGACCGGCGATCGACAGGGTGGGTCCGCTCGGTCACCGGCTCGATGGTCGTCACGATCCTCGTGGCCGCGATCGCGTGCGCACTGGCGGCGACCGTCCGGGCGGACGCGGTCATCCCCCGGTGGGACTTCCAGACCACGAGCGGCAGTTGGACGGGCTCCTGGGACAACACGTTGGCGCCCGCGGACAAACGGTGGATCTGGACGGGCACGTACAGCGGAACCGCGCCCATCACCGGCGGCACGAGTTCGCACTGGCACATCCTCGCCCAGGGCGTGGGCACCGGCTGGTCGAACCAGAACGCCTACTACCTCACGAGCCCCGTGTTCAGCGGGCTGGTGGACAGCGGCACCAACGGGCTGGTCCCCGCAAAGAACGCCCGGATCAGCATCGCCCACAACTTCCTGCTGCGGATGGGCACCAACGGCGTGCCGATCACGACCGGGCAGCTCGAATACCAGCTCAACAATAGCGGCACCTGGGTCGGCCTGCCGTTGTCGGCGTTCACCAGCGGCACCTCCGTGTTGACGGATTTCAACATCGATTTCGGATATTCGCCTTTCCGGACGATCAGCGGCTCGCTGCAATTCGTCGATCAAGTCGGTTACGTCGCCCCGAACTACGTCCTGCCGACGGGAACGGCGGCGCTGCACTTCGGCGCCCCGGGCGGGGCCGCATTCACAGGCACGACGGCGGGATGGTCCACGTCCTACGTGCCGAGCCAGGGGTTCCTCAACGCGAACACGGGCCTGCCCTCCACCGGCATCACGGATCTGCAGGTGCGGTTCACGAACCTCAACCTGGGAACGCCGTGCAGCTGCGGCACCTACGACGACGGCTGGAACATCCGCTTCGTGCAGGTCGACTTCGCCTCGACGGTCGAGGGGGTGCCCGAGCCCGCGACGATCGCCCTCGGAGCGTCCGGACTGGCCGGCATGGCGGGCATGGCGGCCCTGCGCCGCCGCCGCCGTCACCAACGGGCTTCGAGGCCGAGCGACAGTCCCTGAACCACGACGCTGCCGGACGTGTCGGTGGCGCCTTGGATCGTGTTGCCCGGACAGAGCGTGTTCACGCCGTACTGGGCCGGCGCCAGGGCCAGCCCGCCGAACCAGAAGATCGCGTAGCCCGCCCGCAGCGAGATCCGCTCGGTGACGTCGTAGACGGCCGTCACGCCGAGTTCGCCCACGAACGCGGCGCGGCCGACGGACGTGCTCACGGCGAGCGTCTGCCCGCCGTCGGCGGTCGTCGAGAACCTCGACGATTGCCTCGCGTCGTTGTAGAAGATGCCCGCCTTGCCGATGCCCTCGACGCGGAACGGACGGCCGAGCCCGTAGAGGATCGAGTCGGCGCCGACCTGCATGCCGTAGAGATCGTTGCTGGCGCGCGTCAGGTAGCTGTTGGTGTAATCCGAGGGATACGACGTGACCGACGCGAGTCCCAGTGCGTCGTTCCACTCGACCCAGCGGAAGCCCATCAGCCAGCCGAGCCGGCCGTCGGTCGGAAACCGCCGGTTGACCTCGGCGCTCTGCAGGGAACTCGAGAGCAGGCCGGTCGCGCCGTCCCGGGTATCCTGGGTCGTGCAGCAGTAGAGCCCCTGCTCGGTGTCGTAATAGCCGTTCTCCAGGACGGGGAGCGTCTGCGAGGCGGTGAACGACTGGACCCGCAGATAGTTGAACTCGATGGCGCCCATGTCGCCCGTGTGGCGGAAAAGCGCGAATCGCGGGCCGGATGCCATGCCGCTCTGGAAGCCGGAGGCGTCCATGGCGACGTCCCCGTAATCGAAGTCCGGAGTGGTGTATTGAAACAGCGGCTGGGCCTGCGGGGCGTCGCGCCACAGGAGTAGCGCGTCGGCCCGGCCCGTCCACACCGGATCCTGCCCCAGCGGATCCAGCAGCCGGCAGGGGAAGTCGCAGCAGAACGGTTCCTCGGCCCGTCCAGCCGTCGCCGTCGTCACGGCGCCCACCGCCAGGATCAGCCCCACGAAACCCTTCCACGCGCTCGACCACATGACGCACCTGCCTCCCTGATTCGCGTCGCACCCCCCGCGAGGACGACCCCCGCTGGCGTGGGGTTCTATCGGCCCTACGAAAGGGGGGTGTGACGTTTTCGCCGGCTGCCGGCACGACCGCGCAACTCAACGCGACGCAACGACTTGAGGCATTCCATCTCCCCCAGCTTGACTCTCTTGCCAGCCACACGAACCATGACCTCGTAGGACAGCGACGTCCTGCCGGCTGGGCCCGCACGACTGCGGGCCGTGGATCGCAGGGAGGCTCGGGGCCATGGATCAGGCTCGTCGTCGGCAGGGACTCGCCGCACCGGAAGGTCTTGAATCGCGGATCGCGCTCTCGGTCGCGCCCAACGACCCGAGTTTCGCCTCGCAGTGGTCGCTCGCCGGGAGCGGCACGTCGGGGCCGGGGCTGCACGCCGCCGACGCGTGGGGCGTCACGACCGGGTCGCGGAAGGTCGTCGTGGCGGTGGTCGACTCCGGCATCGACTTCAGCCACCCGGACCTCGCCGCGAACATTTGGACGAATCCGCTCGAGATCGCGGGCAACGGCAAGGACGACGACGGCAACGGCTACGTGGACGACGTTCACGGCTGGGACTTCGTGGACTTCGACAACACGCCCCAGGACGGCTTCTACCACGGGACCTTCGTGTCCGGGATCATCGGCGCCGTGGGCGACAACGCCCTCGGCGTGAGCGGCGTCAACTGGCAGGTCTCGATCCTGCCCGTGCGGTTCCAGGGCAACGACGGCTCGGGCTCCACGGGCGCGGCCGCCGCGGCGCTCGACTACGTGACGCAACTGAAGCACGAAGGCATTCCGATCGTCGCCACGAACATCAGTTGGGGGGGCGTCCTGAGTGCTTCCGCGTCGCTCGACACGGCGATCCGAAACGAGGTGGCCGCCGGGATCACCGTCGTCGTGGCCGCCGGCAACAATGGCAGCGACACCGACCTCGTGTCCCGCTACCCGGCCAGTTTCACGAGCGACGGCATGATTACGGTGGCGGCCACGGACTCGGCAGACAATCTCGCCGGCTTCTCCAACTACGGGGCCACGAGCATCGACGTCGGCGCCCCCGGCGTGGGCATCCTCTCGACGCTGCTGGGCGGCGGGTACGGGAGCCTTTCGGGCACGTCGTTCGCCGCGCCCCAGGTGACCGGCACCGTGGCGCTCCTGGCCTCCGTCCGGCCGACCGCGACCGTCGCCGAAATCCGTTCGGCGATCCTCGGCTCCGTGGACGTGGTGCCGGGCCTTGCCGGCAAGGTGGCGACGGGCGGCCGCGTCAACGTGGCGGCGGCCCTGCAGCGGCTCACGACGGCGGTGACCGCGCCGGCCCCGCCCCCAACGCCGGCTCCTGCACCGGCCCCAACTCCGACGCCGACTCCGGCCCCCACGCCCACCCCCGCGCCGATCGTCTACACGCGGCTGTGGACCGACGAATTCAACCGGCCCAACCTCCCGACGCTCCCCGCCCCGTGGCGGACGGTGTCCGGACTGTTCTCGGTGACGAGCAATCGCATCGTGGCCCGGTCGGCCGGCACCTCGCTCGCCGTGGTGAACGGCGTCGCGGCGGCCGACGTGGTCGTCCGCTCGACGGTGTCGCTCGGCTCCAGCGGCTCCGCCGGCCTCGTGCTCCGCCAGACGACGAGTGGCATGTACTTCGCCACGCTCTCCCGCACGGCCGCGGGCGTCGTCGCGCGGATCTGGCGGCAGCAGGGCACGGTGACGACGCTCCTGGGCTCGAAGCTGGCCGGGGCGTCGTCGGGGGTATTGGAGTTCTCGGCGACCGGCTCGCACCTCGCGCTGTCGCTCGGTGGCAGGAGCATGCTGGCGCTCGACGACGCGGCGATCCGCGGCGCCGGTGCCGTCGGCTACCGCTTCACCGGCGTCGGCGGCACGGCCGACTCGTTCTCGGCCTACCGGCGCTCCTGAGCCGCCGGCGGCTCCGCCCACGCCGAGACCGGCACGCAGCTGCAAAACAGGTTGCGGTCGCCGTGGACGTTGTCCACGCGGCCCACCGGCGGCCAGTACTTCCGCCGCCCGACCCCCGGCGTCGGGAACGCGGCCGCCTCGCGGGTGTAGGGCCGGCTCCACGCGGTCGCTGCCACCGCCGCGGCGGTGTGCGGGGCGTGCTTCAGCGGGTTGTCGTCCTGCGGCCACTCGCCCGCCTCGATCCGCCGGATCTCGCCGCGGATGGCGATCATCGCATCGACGAAGCGATCGAGTTCCTCGAGCGTCTCGCTCTCGGTGGGCTCCACCATGAGCGTGCCCGGCACCGGGAAACTCAAGGTCGGGGCGTGGAAGCCGTAGTCGATGAGCCGCTTGGCGACGTCCTCGGCCGTCACGCCGCTCGTCTCCTTGAGCGGCCGGAGGTCGAGGATGCACTCGTGGGCCACGCGACCGTTCGCCCCGGTGTAGAGCGTCGGGTAGTGGTCGCGAAGCCGCGTGCTCACGTAGTTGGCCGCCAGGATCGCGGCCTCGGTGGCCCGACGGAGGCCGTCGCCCCCCATCATCCGGCAGTACATCCAGCTGATCGGAAGCACGGCGGCGTTGCCGAGCGGCGACGCCGACACCGCGCCCACCGCGTTGCCCGGCACGCCTCCCGTGGCATGCCCTGGCAGGTAGGGAACGAGGTCCTCGACCACGCACACCGGCCCCACGCCCGGCCCGCCCCCGCCGTGCGGGATGCAGAAGGTCTTGTGGAGATTCAGGTGGCTCACGTCGCCGCCGAAGGCGCCCGGCGCCGCCACGCCGACCAGCGCGTTCATGTTCGCCCCGTCCACGTACACCCGGCCGCCGTGCGCGTGGACGATCTCGCAGAGTTCCTTCACGCCAGCCTCGAACACCCCGTGCGTGCTCGGATAGGTGATCATCACCGCGGCAAGCCGGTCGGCGTACTGCCCGCATTTCGCCCGCAACTCGGCGAGATCGACGTTGCCATGCTCGTCGCAGCCCGTGACCACGACCTCCATCCCGACCATCTGGGCGCTGGCCGGGTTCGTGCCGTGGGCACTCGACGGAATCAGACAGACGTCGCGGTGCCCCTGGCCGCGGGCCCGCTGCCACGCCCGGATCACGAGCAGACCGGCGTACTCCCCCTGGCTCCCGGCATTGGGCTGCAGGCTGATCCCCGCGTAGCCCGTGGCCTCGCACAGCCATTCGCGGAGTTGGCGGTCGAGAATCGCGTAGCCCTCCCGCTGGTCGGCGGGCGCGAACGGATGGAAGCCCGCGAACTCGGGCCACGTGATCGGAATCATCTCGCTCGTGGCGTTGAGCTTCATCGTGCAGCTGCCCAGCGGGATCATGCTGCGGTCGAGGGCCAGGTCGCGGTCGGAGAGCGACCGGATGTAGCGCAGCATCCCGGTCTCGGAGTGATGCGTGTTGAAGACGGCATGCTCGAGAAACCCGCCCGAGCGGAGGAGCGCCGGCGGCACGAGCGGCTCGACGCCGGCCTCCCACGCTGCCACGTCGGGCACGGCCTGACCCGTCTCCGCGAACACGCCCCACAGGGTCGTGAGGTCGTCCCGCGTCGTCGTCTCGTCCAGCGCGACGGCGAGCGTGCGCTCGTCGAGCACGCGGAGATTCATGCCCGCCTCGCGGGCACGTGCCGCGAGGGCCGCGGTGTTGGCGCCAGTGTCGAGGGCAAGCGTGTCGAAGGCGTGGGCATTCTTCACCTTCACGCCGAGCCGGCCGAGGCCGGCCGCGAAGATCGCGGTGAAGGAGGCCACCCGGCGGGCGATCCGCTCGAGGCCGGCGGGCCCGTGGTAGACGGCGTACATGCTGGCCACCACCGCGGGCAACACCTGCGCGGTGCAGATGTTGCTCGTCGCCTTCTCGCGGCGAATGTGCTGCTCGCGGGTCTGGAGGGCGAGCCGGTAGGCGGGCATGCCGTGCGCGTCGATGCTCACGCCCACGAGCCGCCCGGGCAGCGAACGCTTGAACTCGTCGCGGCAGGCAAAGTAGGCGGCGTGCGGCCCGCCGCAGCCCATCGGCATGCCGAACCGCTGCGTCGTGCCGACGGCGATGTCGGCCCCCCACTCGCCAGGTGGCGAGAGGATGACGAGGGCCAGGATGTCGGCCGCCACGCAGAGGAGCCCCTGCCTCGCGTGCACGGCATCCGCGAGCCCGCGCCAGTCCCGCACGTCGCCGTCGGTGCAGGGATACTGCACGATCGCGCCGAAGTGGTCGCGCGACCGCACGAGCTCGGCCGCGTCGCCCACGACGACCTCGATGCCGAGCGGCTCCGCCCGCGTCCGCAGCACCTCGATCGTCTGCGGATGGCAGCGGGCATCGGCGATGAACACCTGGCTCGCGCTGGCGGCCATGCGGCGGGCGAGCGTCATCGCCTCGGCCGCGGCCGTGGCCTCGTCGAGGAGCGAGGCGTTGGCGATGGGCAGCGACGTGAGGTCGCAGACCATGGTTTGGAAATTGACGAGGGCCTCCATCCGGCCCTGCGAGATCTCCGCCTGGTAGGGCGTGTAGGCGGTGTACCAGGCGGGGTTTTCCAGGACGTTCCGCAGGATCACGCCCGGCGTGATCGTGCCGTGGTAGCCCTGGCCGATGTAACTCCGCAGCACCCGGTTCCGGGCCGCGATGCCCCGGAGTTCGTCGAGCGCGGCCGCCTCGGTGACCGGCGTCGGCAGACGCATGGCATCCCGCCGGGCGATCGCGCGGGGCACGATCTCATCGACGAGCCCCCGCGTGGAGGCGGCGCCGACCGCGTCGAGCATGTGCCGCTCGTCGGCCGGGCCGAAGCCGATGTGGCGGGCCTGGAATTCCGCCGCGTTCTCCAGGGCGGCGAGCGGCGCGGGCCGCGATGGGGCGGCGAAACGCGGCGGGGGCTGGGTCCTCGACATGCGCGGGGTCCTCCTTCGTGGCGGCGGCTCTGCAGCCGTGGCCGGGAACCCTGCTGTCCTGGAACCTGAGAGATTCGCCGCGGGCGGGCGCCAGCGGTTTGCCCCTTCGGTGGGCGGCCCCGGGACCGGTGCCGCCGCTCTCCAGCAGTGCGTGTCGTCAGTACTTTTGCCTGAGCGTTCGGCCTTCGGCGGTCTTGCGACTCTCTCCTGACGCTCGCCATTCTAGCCGCCCGGCGCCCAGGCCGTCCATGACCCGACGCCCGAACGGCACTCGCACCGCAGCGCTAGCAGGCGGAGGCGGTCGGCTGCCGCAGTGGGATCACCCGCCCAAGCCTCGAACGCTTGAGCTGATCAGCGGCGGACCATCGGCTCGCCACACCACTAGATTCTATCCGCCGTCTGATCCAGCGATTGGATGCTCATCATGGCCTCCTGCATGGAGGCGACGGAGTCCTATAAACCCGTGACGAGCGTGAGGCTCGGCGGCATTTGTGGCGAAGCGTAGTCGGCAACGAGGCTCATCCGTCACGCACCAGCACGAGGGCCATGATGAGGTTTTACGGAGAACAGCGACGATTCTACTGCGGCATCGATCTGCACGCGAGCAAGATGTACGTCTGCGTGCTCGACGACCAGGGCACCGTCGTCCTGCACCGGAACATGCGCACCGAGCCAGACTCGTTGAAGCGGGCACTGGCACCCTACCGCGAGAGCGTCGTGGTCGGGGCCGAGTGCATGTTCTCCTGATACTGGGTGGCGGACTGGTGCCGGGAGGAAGGCGTGGAGTTCGTCCTCGGGCACGCCCTGTACATGAAGGCGATCCACGGAGGGAAGGCGAAGAACGACCGGATCGACTCCGAGAAGATCGCCCGACTCGTGCGTGGCGGTACCTTCCCGCTGGCGCACGTCTACCCGAAGGAGATGCGGGGCACCCGGGACCTGCTGCGTCGTCGGAACCTGTTCGTCCGCAGGCGAGCCGAACTGCTCGCCCACGTGCAGAACACGTTCACGCAGTACAACGTGTCGACTGAGAGCGGGAAGGGGCGAGACAGGATCCTGGAAGGGGGCGTTGGCTCGTTCTTCGATGATCCAAGTGTGGGGTTGATGCTGGACGCCGACGTCGAGGTGGTCAAGCAACTCGACGAGACGATCGCGGTCTTGGAGACGCACGTCCTCAAGTACGCCAAGGTGCACGACCCCGCCCGGCTGCACCTGCTCCGGACCATCCCCGGCGTCGGCAAGGTGCTGTCCCTGGTGATGCTCTACGAGATCCAGGACGTGAACCGCTTCGAGAACATCGGACAGTTTGCGTCCTATGCCCGGCTCGTCGCCTGTGCCAAGGAGTCGGCAGGCAAGAAGCAGGGATCGAGTGGTCGCAAGATCGGCAACGCGCACCTCAAGCGGGCTTTCAGCGAGGCGACGGCCCTGATGATTCGCAGCTCCCCTGAAGCGAAGGCATTCATGGAGAAGATGACACGCCAGCGGGGCAAGGCCCGAGCCATGGCGCTCCTTGCGGCCAAGATCGGCAGGGTCGCCTACTGGATCATGAAGCGGAAGCAGCCCTTCGACGCCCGGCAGTTCTGGAAGAGCAACCAGCCCAAGTGGGCAGCCACCTTGGAAGGAGCCGCCATGACGAGCTAACGCACACGCGGGGCTGGTCGGTGAGCCGAGGCCTAACGGAGCAACGCGTTCGCGATGAACAAGAACGCCGGTCGAGCACCACGCACAAGGCGAAAACGATTGCGGCAGGGGCATCCCTGATCGCCCGAAGGGGGTGGAGCCTTCGGCTCCACCCCCTTCCGCCCCAGTGCTCATGCCACTGACCGCAGACTCACTTGATTGGAAGAGCCACCGGCCAGCGCCCGCCACAACACACGAGCCCAGAGGGGAGATGAGCACAACGAACTGACCACACACGCGACCGCCGGTCCCGCAAGCCGCCCTGAACGGCGGCGTGCCCCGAGCACGCACTCGACGCTTTGAAGAGCCGCTGGGAACGAACGGATGAGCTTCGAGGACGCATGGTCTTCGTGCAGGAAGAGCCGCCTGGCGGCGGCTCCCCTGCGTGTGACCCGGCCCCAGGGCCTGGCCATGCACCACGCGAACAGGAGCCCCACGGCATCCGGTCGGGTGGCTGATCCGCAGAGAGATGTTTGGCGCGGTCGTGTCAGACCAGCTGACACGCCCACAGCCTGAGATAAGAACGCATCCCCGTCGCCAACCGGTCAGCACGTACTGCCAACCCCGCTCGAACCCGAAACAACGAAGCCGAAGATCGGCGGGAGAATGGAAAATGTTTCGAGGTCAACGATACCGGTGCGCCTACTTGACTTCAGAGGCCATAGAGAGGTTAGGCCATGCCCTCAGCCAAACTCGCCTTCGCCCATCACTAGCTGGCCGAAAAAGTTAGGGACTGTGCTGAACATGCGGTCGTGCTCATCCTGCGATACCGCCGCCATCTGCTCCAGCGTGAGTTCGCGGGCATTCCATGCCTTGCAGATATGGCGGAGGACATGGCACAGCGACCCCGCGAGTTCCGCGGTGTCATCCGGACCCATCCGACCATCGTCTAACTCTGCGACGATCCGCTGGAGATCGGCGAGCGCTTCGCTGAGCTGAAAATTAACCGTTTCAGTGTGCATGGGATTCGAGGGGCCTAACGACCGCGTTGAGCAGCTCGCGACCAACAACCTACCCATACCGCTGGACGCTATCGCGAGTCTGCTCCAAGGCCTGGTTCTGCGTCTTCTCAGCTGCCACCCTCGTCCCGTTGCTCTTTTGACTCCTCCGTGAGCAAACGGATTATTCGCCGCGCGAGAGGCTCCTTTACCTCGCGATGGCGAGGCACTGGCTGAGAAACACCTGTGACCGGATTGCGATACCAATCATGCCGTCCGCCATGTCTCACCAAGACGCAACCGCTTCCTTCGATTGCCTTGATCAGGTCGACGCGCTTCATGGCATGACGAGCTCACCAACCTTACGAGCGCCAGGAATATGTCCGCCAGACAGATCGAGGTAGAGATCCTTCAAGTGCTCAACCAAATCCTGCAACGTCTCACCTTGCGTCCAGTAATCCGGATATTCCTCCAGGTAGCCGAGCCACCAGTCGCCGTCTTGCCAGTGAACATACTTAACCGAGTGCATGGGACACCTCGCCAAACATCGCGCCACAGATTACCGACGCCTCAAGTCTACCGCGTTGGGCGATTGGAAGGCCAGCCGCGACCCCATCACCGATGGCAAGCGTTACTTGCCGCAGAACGTTGGCGATCAATGGCTCGCGGCCCACGGGCCAACGATCCCGCACGACGATGCCCGCGAGTCCATTGCATCGCGTGGTTCCGCCTTCCTTTGGCCAACTTCCGGGTTCATAGTCATTCACGACCCAACGATTACAGCTAGCTGTGCAAATCACCTGGTCAGTTTACTCTTCGGCCACGAATGAACCGACGGACGAGTGGAACAAACGCTGGGATGACGACGAGGCAGCACCACACGATCGCGAGCCGCTCGGCTCCAGCCCGTCCGGCACGAAAGGGATCCGCGAACAGGGCATCTCCTCCCCGTGTCGGTTTGCCATCTGCGACGTCGAGCACCGCGGCAGACACATCCGCAGGTTGGGCTACCGCGGCCAGCTCCACGTGGCCATCCGCGATAAGCAGGAATCGAGGGCATGGCACAGAAGCGTCCCACAGCACGGTGCGCGAAGGGATGCGGTGCTCACTCAGTTCGCCCGTCAAGTACGCCACTGCCTCGTCAATCGACAAGTCCTCCGGGGCCATCCAGTTGTCGATGGGCGTCGCCTCAATCACGCATGCCGTTCGGGTCATCCCGTCGGGAATGTCGCCGAGCTGCCGGGGCGTAGCACCAGGCCAAAACGCCTGCTCCCCAACGACAGCAAGATAGGACGTCGCGTGAGGTGAGGCAGATCCTTTTCGTCGATGAGCAACGCACTGATACGCGGTCACCCGCTCGGCCAATGTCGCGTTGTGAGGGCTGTTCCACGGTTCATGTTCACGATATTCGGAATAGACGTCTGCGTATGTGTCATTGGCTCCGCCACGCACATCGCTGGCTAGACGGTCGAGATATGGAAGAATTAGCACTCGCCAGCTGTGCATCGGGGTGCCGTGCTCGTCGGCCACATAAGCCGGCGGATAATGCCCATGTACTTCGACATATCGATCTATCGCAGATCCGATGGAACGCAGGCGATTCCGGCATTCTTGGAAGTCGTGTATCCACGACGGGTGGCCATGGGATCCCGGAAACGCAATCAGCAAGGCCAGCGGGATCATGAGGCCAGCAACGAGCGACACGATCGGTCGATTGATGAAGACGGCGGCAGCACCGCTCACGATGAATGCGAGGGCGTAGCCGATCCCGGCATCGCCTGCGATCGCCAGGCTGATTGCCAGGAGGGCGACGGCCCACGTACTGGCTAGTCCGCAAATGACGACGGCCAATGCAGAGCTTTTTCCCACCGCTGTTGATTCCCGCGAAAAGGTCAGGAAGCCGGTGACACCGATCAACGATTCGCCGCGCCGCGGAACGCTGAAGCTGATCAGCGGCGGACCACGGACACCGCTTTATCGCTGGACCTTATCCGCCGTCTGATCCAGCGCCTGGTTCTGGCTACTTTGCGCCTACGGCCACGGCGATTGGGCGGCGTGGTGGGAGCCGAACGACT
>JBJTPA010000239.1:0-11493 GCA_046074885.1 Planctomycetaceae bacterium | reverse complement strand
GGCCGAGCCACCGGCGAGGTACAGCCCCTCGACGTCGGGCGAGCGGTTCGCCGGCTTGAAGGCGCCGAGATATTTCCCGTGGCTCGCCAGGCCGTAGATCGCCCCGTCGAGCACGTGGTAGCGGTCGTTGATGTCCTGCGGCGTGAGCGCCCGCTCGAACACGATGTGCTTCTCGAGATCCTTCAGCCCCGCCGTGCGGACGAGCTTTTGGATGATCCGGTCGCGATACCCGGGCAGCATCTTCTTCCAGTCGTGGTGCGGCCGCAGGTAGGGCGTGTGGACGAGCACGTAGAGCGCTTCGCCGCCCGGGATCGCAACCTCGGGCTCCGTCACGGCCGGTGCGCAGACGTAGCACGTCGGGTCCGGGGCCGGCTCGCCCCGCTTGTAGATCGCCTCGAACTCCTCGTGCGGGTCGTGCGAGAAGACGAAGTTGTGGTGGATGAGCTGCTCGTAGCGCTTGTCGAGGCCGAGGTAGAGCACCACGCCCGAGCAGGCGGGCTCGTACTTCCGCCGAGCCATGAACCGCCGGCTCGGCGGGCCTTCGACGAGTTCCCGGTGGGTCCGCACGGAGTCCGAGTTGCTCACCACCGCGGCGGCCCGGATCGTCTCGCCGGCCGCCGTCTCCACGCCGCGGGCGCGGCCGTTCTCCACGATGATCCGCCGGATCGGCGTCTTCGTGCGGATGTCGACGCCGAGGTCCACGGCCAGGCTCGCCAGGGCCCGCGGCACCGCGCCGGTGCCGCCGCGGGGGTACCAGACGCCGTCGTGCGACTGCATGTGGGCGATGCTGCAGAGCACCGCCGGCGACTGCTCGGGGCAGCTGCCGACGTACTGCGTGTAGTGGTCGAGCATCTGGGCGGCCCGCTCGTCGGGGACGAACTACCGCACCGTGCCGGCCACGCTGTGGCCCGGACGCATGCCGACGAGCTCCTTGAGGAAGCCGACGGAGAGGCTCTGGCGGACGTTGATCATGTCGCCCATGCCGCCGACGCTGCGCCAGAAGAAGAACTCGTTGGAGAGCCGGTGGAGCCGCTTCGAGAGGTCCATGAACCGGCCGTAGCCGTCGCCGGAGCCCGTGCCGGGCGCGAAGGCGTCGAGGTTCGCCCGCATCGCCGGCACATCGGAGACGAGGTCGAGCGTGGTGCCGTCGTCGAAGAAACTCCGCCACTGCGGGTCGAGCGGCACGAGGTCGAGATACTTCTCCACCTCGAGGCCGGCCTCCGCGTAGATCCGCTTGAGGACCCGCGGGATCGTGAGGATCGTGGGCCCCATGTCGAAGCGGAAGCCGCCCTCGGAGAGCACCGCCGCCTTGCCCCCCACCCACGCGTTCTTGTCGCAGAGCGTCACGCGGTAGCCGCGGGCCGCCAGCGTGCAGGCCGACGCGAGCCCCGCGAGGCCGCCGCCGACCACCACCACCCTGCCGTCGTCACGGGCCATGTCCGAGGTTCCTTTCGCGTGGAGGTGCGGGCTTCAGGCCACGCCCACCGGGGAGGCGAGCTTCGGCCGCCGTTGCGGCGCCGCCGACGGCCGCAACGGCGCCGCATCGATGCCGAGGTCGGCGAGGAGCAGGTCCGTCGTGATCCGGGCCGAAGAGTAGATCACGGGCAGGCCGCTGCCGGGATGCGTGCCGCCGCCCACGAGGTACATCCGCTCCACGTCCTCGAAGCGGTTGTGCGGCCGCATGTGGAGCATCTGGCCGAGATCGTGGGAGAGGTTGAACGTGGCCCCCCGGTAGATCTCGTAGTCGTCCTGCCAGCCGTCGGGCGTGAGCAGTTTCTCGTAGCGGATGCGGCCGCGGAGGCCGGGAAACCCGATCTTCTCCGCCTGGTCGAGGGCCACCTCGCGGAACAGCGGGGCCTCGCGCCGCCAGTCCACGTTGGGGTGCCGGTGGGTCACGGGAATGAGCAGGTAGAGCGTGCTCATGCCGCGCGGCGCGAGCGTAGGATCGGTGACGCAGGCGTTCTGCACGTACATCGACGGATCGGCCGAGAGCACGTGCCGCCGCTCGATGTCGGCGAGATTCTCGCGGTAGTTCTTGGAGAGGTAGATCGTGTGGTGCGGGACGTCGTCGTAGCGTCCCTCGATGCCCAGGTAGAGCATGAACGTCGAGCAGGAGAACCGCCGCGAGGCGATCTTCCGGTCGCTCCACCGGCGCCGCAGCCGGTCGGGCACGAGGCGGGTCATGCTGCGGGCGAAGTCGGCGTTGACGATCGTGGCGTCGGCGGCGTGGGTGCCCCGCGGCGTCCGCACCGCCGCGATCCGCCGGCCGTCGAACTCCAGCCCCTCGACCGGCTCCTCGTAGCGGATGTCCACGCCCATCTCGGTGGCGATCCGGGCCATCGCCGCCGACACGGCGCCGCAGCCTCCGATCGGGTGGAAGACCCCGTGCTCGTACTCCAGGAACGAGAGGATGGAGAACAGGCTCGGGCACTTGAACGGCGACATCCCCAGGTACTTCGACTGGAACGTGAACGCCAGGCGGATCCGCTCGTCGCTGAAGAACCGGCCGAGTTCCGCGTCGAGGCTTCGCCACGGCGAGAGCATCGGCACGAGCCGCAGCATGTCGGGCGACGCGAGGTCGCGCCAGCCCTCGAAGGGCTGCTCGAGGAACGGCGCGAAACGGTCGAACTTCGCGCGGTTCGACTCCATGAACCGCGTGAACGCCCCGGCGTCGGCCGGGGAGAGCCGCGCCACCTCGGCCTCCATCCGGGCGGGGTCGGGGGTGGCGAGCAGCTCGCCGCCCGACCCGAAGGCGAGCCGGTACTGTGGGTCGAGCCGGACGAGCTCGACCTCGCTCCGCAGGTCGCGCCCGCAGGCCGCGAAGATGTCCTCGAGGACCCGGGGATAGAGGAAGAACGTGGGGCCGAGGTCGAACCGGAAGCCCTCGGGCGTGGCGATCGTGCTCGTGCGGCCGCCGGGCACGGCCATCCTCTCGAGCACGCGGACGCGGACGCCCGCCCGGGCGAGGAGCATCGCCGCGGCGAGACCGCCTGGCCCGGCTCCGATGATCGTGACCGTCCGCGACATCCGCGTCCTTCTGTGCCGCCGCGCGGGCGACGGGCGGAACGTATCCGCGAGCCGCGTCGGCCGCCCGTAGTGTAGGGAGGCGGCCCAGACGGTCAAGAAAACGCGGGCCCGCCGCACGCGGGCCGGGGACGCGTCAGTACGGAATGTAGGCGGCGGATCGCACCGGCCGGTACACGCCCAGCGGACCGCGGCGGTAGAGCACGCCGGGGTAAAAGGCAGTGACCGGAGCCGCGACCACGGGCGCCGCGACGACCGGGGCGGGGACGACGGCGGGCTGGTAGTAGGCGACCGTCGGCGCGACGGCGGCGGGCGCGTAGAAGGACGTGACCGCGACGGGCGCCGCAACCGCGGGGGCGTAGGCCGAGGTCACCGCGATCGCCGACGGCGACGCAACGACCGGCGGCGCGTAGGCGGTGACGGCGGCGTAGTTGCCGGCCGGCGTGTAGTTCGCCACGTAGGCCGGGGCGACCGCGACCGGCGCGGCCACGACGGGACGCATGGCCCCGTAGTAGACGACCTGCGCCTCGGCGGACGCTGCGGCCGCGAGCAGGGCGAGGGTGGCGACGGCCGACACGGCGCGGCGGGCGACTGCGGGCTTCATGATGGCTCTCTTCATGTGTGCGTGGGGAACGAACCGGTCGCGGGGCGGGCGACGCCGTCCGGCCGCCGATCGGACTTGTGGCCGCGGCCGGACCCCGTGAAGAATAGTTCGCGTCGGCGACACCGTGCAAACGCCCCGCAAATTCCGCCAGCAGCCCGGGAGACTGGGCAAATGGCGGGCGTCCCGGGGGCGTCGGGCGGCCTCTTCCACACAATCCGCTCCGCTCCTCACCAGACGACACCTTGCACGAACACGACGACGAAGACGCAGGGACTCCGGCCACCGCCCACGTCCCATCCGCCCTGCCCGTCGTGGCGGGCGGCTTCACCGCCCTGCTCGTCGTCCGGGCCCTGACGGTCGTGGACGACAACGTCATCCGCTGGCTCACGATCGGCCTCGGCAAGCACGCGGCCGGCGCCGCGGGCACGGCGCTCGTGCTCACGATCGGCACGGCGGGTTTCGTGCTGCCGTTCGTGGCGCTGGCGTGGCTCGCCGGCTGGCTCGCCGACCGGTATCCGAAGCGATCGGTCGTCGCCTGGTGCAAGTTCGCCGAGGTGCTCATCGTGGCGGCCGCGGTCGCAATGCTCTGGTGGGGCGGCCGCCCGGGCGGCGCGTTCGCGGGCTGGAGCCGACTCTGGCCGGCGGCCGCCGCCCTCCTCGCCGTGGCCACGGCCAGCTGGCTCGCCAGCCTCACGCTCGTGCGCCGGCCGGCGGCCGACCCGGCCGCGCCGCCACCGTTCAACGCGCTGGCCCGCACCTGGGCCGACCTCGCGGAACTGTGGCGATCGCCCGCGCTGCTCGCGTCGGCCGCGGGCATCGTCTACTTCTGGGCGCTGGGCGCGGTCACGCAGCTCAACGTCGATCAGCTCGTGAGCGAGGGGGGCGCGACGCGGCAGTCCCAGGCGATCCCGATGCTGCTCACGCTGGTCGGCGGGATCGCGGTCGGCAGCGTCGTGGCCGGACGGATCTCGCGGCGCGGCGCCGACCTCGGCCTCGTGCCCGCAGGCGCGCTGGTCATGGCCGCCGCCACGCTCGCGCTGGCCGTCGGCCCGCGGACGATCTTCGCGGACGGCGCGGCGGTCGGGCCCGCCTGGTGGACCGTCGTGGCGGCGCTCGCGGCCCTCGGATTCGGCGCCGGGCTCTTCGACGTGCCGCTCGAGGCGCACTTCCAGGCCGTGGCCCCGCCGGCCCGCCGCGGGGCGCTGCTCGCCACGCTCAACCTGCTCACGTTCGCCGGCATGTTGGCCGCGTCGCTCGTCTATGGCCTCGTCCGCGCCCCCGCCGAACAGCCGCCGGCCGCGCTCCCGCCGACCCTCGTGCTCCTGCTGGGCACGGTGGTCCTCATCGGGTGCCAGGCGGCGCTGCTCGCCCCCGCGCTCATCGGCACGATCGCCGAGACGGTGCCCCCCCGGAAGCTCGCCCTCGCCAACGGCACGTTCGCCATGGTGACGCTGGCGGCGACGATCGCGGGCATGGCGGTCGGCAACTGGCTCGCCGACCAGCCGCCCGCGCCGGCGCCCGAGGCCGCGGTCGCGCCGCTGGTCTCGGCCCGCGCCATCTTCGGCTGGTTCGCGGCGTTCTCGGTCGTGGTTGCCGGGATCGCCGTCTGGGCGGCGCCGCGGGCGGCGCTGCGGATCCTCGTGAGCGCGATCGTGCACTCGTTCTGGAGGTTCCGCATCCGCGACGAGGCCAACGTGCCCGCGGCCGGCCCCGTGGTCATGATCGCCAACCACGTCTCCTACCTCGACGGCTTCCTCATGCCGATGACGAGCCCCCGGCCGGTGCGGATGGTGGTCTACGCGCCGAACATCCCCGGGAAATTCCTGCGGATGCTCGCCGACCAGTGGCGGTTCATCTACTTCGACCCGCGGCCCAAGTCGATCGTCCAGGCGCTCCAGGCGATGCAGCAGGGCCTCGCCGCGGGCGACGCGATCGGCATCTTCTGCGAGGGAGGCATCTCGCGGCACGGGCAGGTCATCGGGTTCAAGCGGGGCCTGGAGCGGATCCTCGAGAAGGTCGAGTCGCCGCTCGAGCCGGTGCACATCGACGGTCTCTGGGGCAGCACGCTCTCGTTCGCGGGCGGCCGCTTCTTCACGAAGCGACCGCGGCGGTTCCGCGTCGGCGGGCCGCGCGGGCTCCGCCGCACCGTCACGCTCACCTACGGCCCGCTCCTTCCCGCGGGCACGCCCCCCGCCGATGCCCGGCTCGCGCTCCAGGAACTCTCCGCGACCGCCGTCCGCCGCCGGCTCGCGGACGCGGCGCCGCCTTCGGCGGCCGGCATCGACCCCGTCGCGGTGGCCGCCACGCTCGAGGCCTTCGACGGCTGCTGCCTCTTGCGGCGCGGCGACCGGATCGTCGCGTCGCTCGCCGCGGGCGATCCGCTCCACGACGCGCTCGGAGTCGGGTCGTCGCTCCGCATGCTCGTCGGCACGGCCCGCGTGGTCGATGCCGCGACACCGGCCGGCGACCTCGCCCGCCTCCTCGCGGCGGAGCGGGCCACGGTCTGGATCGCGCGGGTCGCGCAGGTCGCGGCGGTGGCCGCCGGGCCCGGCGCCGCGGCGCTCGCCCCCCGCCTCACGGCCGTCGTGATGCCGATCGGGTCGGTCGCCGACCTCGCCGCCGCCCGCGCCGCGGCCGCGGGGTTCCACGCGGCCACCGGCGTGGAACCCGTCGTGGCCTACGCCCCGCGCGAGGCCGGCGGCCTCGTGGCGATGAACACGCCGCCCGCGCGGGCCGCCACCGGGCAGGAGGTCACGTGCAGGCCCGACACCGTGGGCCGCGTCGTGAACGGCGTCGTCGTGTGGCCCGAGGCCCGGGAGCGCACCCGGCTCGGCCTCGCGTCGCTCGCCGCCGCGGGCATCGCGGACGACTCCACGCAGTCGCTCGTGATCGGCGCCACGCTGCCCCGCGCAGCCGCGGACGACGAGGAGATCCCGCGGGCCCTGCCGCTCGCCGACGCCTTCACCATCGACGACGACGGCTTCCTGATCGTCCGTGGCTGACCCGTCGGGAGGCCGATTTTCGGGCCAATCTTGGTATCCCCGCCCTCGTCCGGTATCGTTTCACGAGACGCACCCGTAGCTCAATTGGATAGAGCATCGGTCTACGGAACCGAAGGTTGAAGGTTCGAGCCCTTCCGGGTGTATGCGAAACACGGGCATCCTGCCCGTTTTCGCTTGGGCAGGCGGAGGGCACGCCAAGGGTGCCCTCGCCTGCCAACTGCTCGCCCCTCCGGGCTCGCAGGGCCGCCGCTGAGCGGCGACTGCCACCCTCCGCCGGCAGAGCCCGGCGGAGCGGGCGGCGGGAACGCGAGGCGTGTCTCCAGGAAGCCCAGAGCGCAAGCGACGGGACTGCCGATGGCAGGGAGTGACGCGGTCACGGCGGTCTGCAACGGTGGCGCCCCCGGAGTCCCCGCGCTGGCGCTTGGGGCTTCCTGATAGGACGGAAACCCAGCGAGGGGCTGCCCATCCCCTCGAGACGGCGTAGGTGGCCAGCGAAGCCACGACCAATCCGCCTGCGGCGGATCGGTGCCCGGCGAGAGCGCAGACACCTCCGAGTGAGCGAAGGTCAGGATGACCGTAGCGAGCGTCCGGCGAGAGGGTGTGGGCAGCCCCGAGCCACGCGCGACGTCGCGTCAGCCGCTACACTCCCGCTCCATTGTCACAATCCGCACCGAGGAACCCTCAATGCATCGCCTCATCGCCACCGTCCTCCTGCTCGCCGCCCTGCCCTGCGTCGCCGCGGAGCCGGCGTTTCCGCGCACCACGATCGACCTGGGGTGCGTCGTATCCGACCTCGACGCGTCTGTCCGCTTCTACACCGAGGGCATCGGCTTCCGGGAAGTGAAGGGCTTCGAGGTGCCGGCCGACCTCGCCCGTGACGCGGGGCTCACCGACTCCAAGCCCCTCGCCGTCCGCGTCCTCGTGCTCGGCGAGGGGGATGGCGCCACGAAACTCAAGCTCATGCAGGTGGCGGGCACGTCGCCGCGGACCGGCGACACCGAGTTCATCCACTCGCACACCGGCTTCCGCTACCTCACGATCGTCGTCGCCGACACCGACGCGGCCCTCGCGCGGCTGGCGAAGCTCGGCGTGAAACCGCTGGCGAAGTCGCCGGTTGCCCTGCCCGACGCGCTCGCCCCGGGGATGCACCTCACCTGCGTCCGCGATCCCGACGGCAACATCGTCGAACTGCTCGGCCCGCGGCGGGCGGATCCGCGTTGAGGCCGCTCACGGGCGGAATCGCGATGACGCGACACCCGCAGCCCGCGCCGCCGATGACGCTCACGCCCGGGGAGGCGTACAAGCGGGCGGCTGCCGCATACGTGGCGGGGAACTGGAGGCACGCCGAGGAGCTCGCACGCACCATCATCGGCGCGAACAAGTCTCACCTGCCTTCTCGCAACTTGCTGGGGATCATCTGCGCATGTTCGCAACGCGTGGAAGAGGCGGCCGCGATCTTCTCGGACATCGTGCTGCTGCATCCCGGCCATGCCGAGGCGCACAACAACCTCGGCAACGCCCTCAAGGAACTCGCTCGCTTCGACGAGGCGCTCGCGAGCTACGACCGGGCGCTCTCGCTCACTCGCGATTACGCCGAGGCGCACAACAACCGCGGCGTCGTCCTGCAGGCGCTTGGACGCCATGACGAGTCCCTTGCCAGCCTCGACCACGCCCTCGCCCTGAAACCGGACTACGCCGAGGCCCACAACAACCGCGGCAACACCCTGAAGGCGCTCGGGCGGCATGACGAAACCCTCGCCTGCTACGACCGCGCCATCGCGCTGAAACCCGACCATGCCGATGCGCACTGGAACAAGTCGCTGGCCGTGCTCGCCACGGGCAATTGGGCGGAGGGGTGGCCGCTGTACGAATGGCGCTGGAGACGCACAGCGGCGGCGGCGCCGCGTGCGTCCGCGAATCCCCACTGGCGCGGCGACGCATCGATCGCGGGCAAGCGAGTTCTGCTGTGGGGTGAACAGGGGCTTGGCGATCAGCTGCAGTTCGCTCGGTTCGCACCGATGGTGGCGAACCTCGGCGCGAGCGTGATCCTCGAGGTGGACGGCGCATTGGTGCCGCTGCTGGAGGGATTGCAGGGCGTCGACAGGGTGGTGGCGAGGAAGACGGCCCTACCCGACGGCGAGTTCGATTATCACTGTCCACTCATGAGCTTGCCGTTGGCCTTCGGCTTGACGCTGGAGACGCTTCCGCCATCGCCTGCGTATGTCCCCGCGCCCGGCACAAGCCAGGACCACTGGACACGACTCGGTGCGGTTCGGCGACGGCGCGTCGGCATCGCCTGGAGCGGCAGTCGAACCCATGCCAATGATCGCAACCGCTCGATACCGCTCGCGACGTGGCGTTCCCTGATCGACGTGCCCGTCGACTGGATCAGCCTGCAGAAAGACGTGCGGGACGCTGATCTCGCGACCCTGGACGCACTGCCGGCCGTTCGTCACTTCGGCGATCGGATCGAGGATTTCACTGACACTGCCGCGCTGTGCGCGCAGTGCGATCTGGTCATCAGCGTGGACACGAGCGTCGTGCATCTGGCAGGCGCGATGGGCAGGCCCACCTGGGTCCTCCTGCCGTTTGCGGCCGATTGGCGCTGGCTTCTCGGGCGAGATGACAGTCCGTGGTACCCGTCGGTGCGGCTGTATCGACAGGGGCACATCGGCGACTGGGACGGGGCCATGGCGCGGGTCAAGCGCGATCTCCTGGCGGCGCTTCCGGCGACGGCACTTCCACGGCCGGCGGACGACCGCTGACGGCGCCGTGCGGGCCACCACCCGGGGCCGCTGCGCCGCTCGCGGAAGCCGGTTCAGGCCCGCCGGATCTTGCCCGCGTCCTCGAGCCAGCGGATGACCTGCTCGGCAAGCTCGTCGGGGGCGGCCGACGTCGAGTCCACGACCAACTCCGGTGAGAGCGGCTCCTCGTAGGGGTCGTCGATGCCGGTGAAGTTTTTGATTTCTCCCGCCCGTGCCTTCTTGTAGAGGCCCTTGGGGTCGCGGGACTCGCAGACCTCGAGCGGCGCCTTCACGAACACCTCCACGAAGTCGCCCGGCGCGAGCATGGCCCGCACGGCGTCGCGGTCGCGGCGGTAGGGGCTGATGAAGGCCGTGAGCGCCACGATACCAGCCTGCGCGAAGAGGTCGGCCACGGCGCCGATCCGGCGGATGTTCTCGGCGCGGTCGGCAACGCCGAAGCCGAGGCCGAACCGTGCGGCTGCCTCCTTCCCGAATCGCTCCTCGAGCATCGCCGGGGCCGCGTTGAGCCCGTGCCGCACGTTGTCGCCGTCGAGCACGAAGCTGCGGACGCCCCGGGCGTGGAGCCGCCGGTCCACCGCGTTGGCGAGCGTGCTCTTGCCGCAGCCGGAGAGCCCGGTGAACCAGAGCACGCAGCCCGTGTGGCCCGCGGCCCGTTCGCGATCGGCGCGGCTCACGGCCGGTTCGTGCCAGCGGACGTCCACCACCTCGGCCTTCGCACCGTCGTCGGGCATGCTGACTCCTCGCCGTTTCCCTTCCGGTCGTGCGGATTCTATCGCGCCGCGGCCCCGCGTCATTCGAGGGATACACTTGCTTCGAGGACCTGCATGCCGCTCCCGCTCGCATCCGACCGCCGGCCGACGCCGCCCCTGCCCACGACCGCGGAGGAGATGCGCGCCCGGGGCTGGGACTCGGTGGACGTCGTGTTCGTGAGCGGCGACGCCTACGTGGACCACCCGAGCTTCGCCAACGGTCTGCTCGCCCGGCTCCTCGAGGCGGCCGGCTTCCGCGTGGCGGTGCTCGCCCAGCCCGACTGGCGGTCGTGCGAGCCGTGGCGGCGGTTCGGCCGGCCGCGGCTCTGCTTCGGCGTGTCGGCCGGCAACATGGATTCGATGATCAACCACTACACGGCCAACCGGAAGGTGCGGAACGACGACGCCTACTCGCCCAACGGGGAGATCGGCCGGCGGCCCGACCGGGCCACGCTCGCCTACTGCCAAAGGGCGCGGGAGGCGTTTCCAGGCGTGCCGGTCGTGGCCGGCGGCGTGGAGGCGAGCCTCAGGCGCATCGCCCACTACGACTACTGGAGCGACACGGTCCGCCGCTCGATCCTCATGGACGCGAAGGCCGACCTGCTGGTCTTCGGGATGGGTGAGCGGACGATCCTCGACGTGGTCCGCGGGCTCGACGCCGGCAAGACCGTGAAGGATCTCCGGGGCCTGCGGGGCGTGGCCTATCGCCTCGGCGCGAGCGAGCCCGTGCCCACCGGGCCCGACACGCTCGATCTGCCGACCCACGAGTCCGTCGCCGCGGACACGCTCGCCTTCTGCGAGCTGACGCGGATCGCGCACCTCGAGACGAACCCGCACAATGCCCGCCGGCTCGTCCAGCGGCACGGCCGCGAGGCCGTGGTCGTGAATCCCCCAGCCCTGCCGCTCGGGCAGGACGAGATGGACCAAGTCTACGGACTGCCGTTCACCCGCCGGCCCCACCCCTCGTACGGCGCGGCCCGCATCCCGGCCTTCGAGGTCGTGGAGACGAGCGTGCAGATCATGCGGGGCTGCTTCGGCGGCTGCACGTTCTGCTCGATCACGGCCCACGAGGGGCGGATCATTCAGAGCCGGAGCCAGGAGTCGATCGTCACCGAGATCAAGCTCATCGCGCGGCAGCCCGGCTTCAAGGGCACGGTCTCCGACATCGGCGGGCCGACCGCGAACATGTACCGGATGCACTGCAAGGCTCCGGACGCGGAGGCGGTGTGCCGCCTGCCGAGCTGCGTGCACCCGACGATCTGCAAGAACCTCGAGACCGACCAGTCCGCGCTCGTCGGGCTCATGAAGAAGGCGCGCGCCGTCCCCGGGGTGCGCCGCGTCTTCGTGGC
>JBJTPA010000238.1:0-5832 GCA_046074885.1 Planctomycetaceae bacterium | reverse complement strand
CGGCAAGGTGGGCGGCCGGCCCCGCGGCGAGGCGGCCGACGACGACGCCGCGGCCCAGGCGGCCACCAAGATCTCCAAGTCGACGGGCGCCGAGCCGTTCAAGCACCTGCTGGCCCGGCACCGCCCCGAGGCGATCCGGGTGCTGCTGCTCTCCACCCACTACCGCAGCCCGATCCACTTCGGCGAGGAGCCGCTCGCCGAGACCGCCCGGGCGCTCGAGGCCTTCGAGCGGCTCTTCGCCCGCTACGAGCGGGTGTCAGGCACGTCGTTCTACGCCCTCCCCTGCCGCAACCGGCGCGACGGCGACGCGGCCGGGGCCGCCGCCGGCGCGGAGGTCACGGCGCTGCGGGAGAAGTTCCTGGCCGCGATGGACGACGACTTCAACACGGCGATCGCGATGGCGACGCTCTTCGACTTCATCCGCGTGGCCAACAAGTTCATCGACCAGCACGGCCTGGAGGCGAACAAGCCAGCGGTCGAACTGGCCACCCTCGACTCGATGCTGCTGGTGATGCGGGAACTGACCGGGGTGCTCGGCCTGTTCCTGGCACCGCCGCAGCCCGCGGCGGGCGGCGCCGACGAGGGGCTGGTGGCGAAGCTCATGGAGCTCGTGATCGAGATCCGGGCCAACGCCCGCAAGGCGAAGGACTTCGCGACGGCCGACCTCGTGCGGAACAAGCTCACGGAGGCCGGCATCGTGCTGGAGGACCGCCCCGACGGCACGGGCTGGTCGCGAAAGTGAGCGTCGGGCCATGAGCTTCGCCCCGTTCGCCCGCCCGTGGACCAGAGTCGCCGTCATGGCCTGGCTGCCCGTCGTCGCGGCGGTCGCCGCGGATCCGGCGGCGGCGCCCATTCCGGCGATCTTCAACGGCCGTGACCTCGCCGGCTGGAGGGTCGAGGGGGCCCCGTGCTGGACGGTCGTCGACGGCGCGATCGTGGGTGAGAGCGACGCCGCGAAGCAGGGCTCGATGCTCCGCACCACGGAGGCCTACGGCGACTGCGTCGTCGAAGCCGACGTGCGATTCAGCGGCGAGATCGACAGCGGCATCATGCTGCGGAAGCCGGAGCTCCAAGTGCAGATCGGGGTGTCGCGGAGCCTGAAGCGCGACATGACCTGCTCCTTCTACGTCGGCAAGGCCGGCTACCCCGAGGAGGCCCGGGCCCCACGGGCCGCGGAGCTCCTGAAGCCGGACGACTGGAACCGCATCCGCATCGAGGCCCGGGGCGACACGTTCACGGTCTGGCTCAACGGCGAGCGGGTGTCGGGCTACACGACCGCCGCGCATCGCGAGCCGGGGCCGATCGGGCTCCAGGTCCACGCCGGGGTCGCGATGAAGGTCGAGTTCCGCGACGTCCGGGCAGACGAGCTGCCCTGACACCCCGCACGGCGCGGCGCCGGAACCAGCGCCAGCGGCACTTCGGGCGCCGGCAGCCGGCCGCTCAACCGCCGCCCCGCCGCGCCGCCCCTGTCACCGGGGCGGCTTCCAGCGGCTGCAGCTCTATCAGCCGGTAGAAGATCTCGGCCCCCTCGGATTGGAAGAGGAGCCGGCCATCGGTCAACGTGCCGTCCGTCGCCTCCAGAATCTTTTTTCCATTGAGCAGGTAGTCGATGTCGCCCCCCCGCGCGACGAGTTCGACCCGATTCCATTGGCCCACCGGCGAGTCCGCGTCGTCCGGGCCGCGAAACCCCAACTCGTCCCTCCAGCCGCGGTCGTAGGTCGACGGAAACAAGAAGCCGTCGTCGTACCTCCGTGGATCTCCCGCCGGATCCCAGATGTCGTCCGCCTTCGTGCGCATCACGACCGACGGACCGGTCCGCCGCGTGCTGCCAGGGTCGAAGCCCCCGACGAGGATCACCGCCCCCGTCCGCCCCTCCTGGATTTCGTACTCCACCGACCGCAGCCACGCGCCCGTGAAATCGGCCGTTCGATTGCCGTCCTCTCCCTGGCAGTGGAAGAGGATGCCGCTGTTGCGGGCGGCGCGCTCACGGTGCCCCCAGGTGGCCGTGCCCCAGCGAAACTCCACGACCAGCCGGTAATCCCGGAAGTTGCGTCGCGTGACGATCCCTCCCCAATCCTGGCCGCTGATCCGGATCGCCGGTGCCCCGTCGATGTTCCCGACCACCGAGAAGACCTCGTTGGGGTCGGCATACCCGTGACCACGAAGCCATGTGTAGAAGTGGCGCAGGTCGGCGACGTCTTTGCCGTCGAACAGCGTGATCGTCTCGTGCGGAACCACCGCCGGCGCGTCGAGGTCGACCCCGGGGGGCGCGGCCGACGCGACCGCCGCGAGCATCACGGCAAGCATCACGCCACGTGCGGAGTCGACCGGATGTCGAGCACGCAGGGTCACGGCGCGCTCACCCTCCGGCGGCCGGCAGCACGGGCAGCGGCACGACCGCGTTCCCGTCGGCCGCCGCCATCTCGCGGATCTCCTGCGAGATCTTCATCGAGCAGTACTTCGGCCCGCACATGCTGCAGAAGTGGGCGCTCTTGAAGGTGTCCTGCGGCAGCGTCTCGTCGTGGTACTTCCGCGCGGTCTCCGGATCGAGCGACAGGCGGAATTGCTCGTTCCAGTCGAAGGCGAACCGGGCCCGCGAGAGGGCGTCGTCGCGGACGCGGGCGTTCTTGCGGTGCCGGGCGAGGTCGGCCGCATGGGCGGCGATCTTGTAGGCGATCACCCCCTGCTTCACGTCCTCCGCATCGGGCAGGCCGAGGTGCTCCTTCGGCGTCACGTAGCACAGCATCGCCGCGCCGCTCCAGCCGGCGAGGGCCGCGCCGATGGCGCTCGTGATGTGGTCGTAGCCCGGGGCGATGTCGGTGACGAGCGGCCCCAGCACGTAGAACGGCGCCTCGTCGCACTCCTCCATCTGCCGCTTCACGTTCATGTCGATCTGGTCCATGGGCACGTGGCCGGGACCCTCGACCATCACCTGGCAGCCCTTGGCCCAGCCCCGGCGGGTCAGCTCGCCCAGCACGTGGAGCTCCGCGAACTGCGCCTCGTCGCTGGCGTCGGCGATCGAGCCCGGCCGCAGGCCGTCGCCGAGACTCCAGGTCACGTCGTACGCGCGGAAGATGTCGCACAGGTCCTCGAAGTGCGTGTAGAGCGGGTTCTGCTGCTTGTGGGCCATCATCCAGCGGGCGATGAGCGATCCGCCGCGGCTGACGATGCCGGTGATCCGGTGCATCGTCAGGTGGAGGTGCTCCTGGAGCAGGCCCGCGTGGACGGTCATGTAGTCGACGCCCTGGCTCGCCTGCTTCTCGCACATGTCGAGGAAGTGCTGGGGCTTCATGTCCTCGATGTCGCCGCCGAGCTCCTCGAGCATCTGGTAGATCGGCACCGTGCCGATCGGCACGGGCGAGGCGGCGATGATGGCCTGGCGGATGGCGTCGATGTCCTTCCCCGTGGAGAGGTCCATCACCGTGTCGGCGCCGTGGTGGACCGCGAGGTGGAGCTTCTCGAGCTCCGTCTGCTCGTCGCTCGTGACCGCCGAGTTGCCGATGTTGGCGTTGATCTTCGTGAGCGCCGCGATGCCGATGCCCATCGGCTCGAGCTTCTGCGCCAGGTGCACGCGGTTGGCCGGGATCACCATCCGCCCGCGGGCCACCTCGCTGCGGACGAGTTCCTCGGGCAGGTCCTCGCGGGCGGCGACGAACCTCATCTCCGGAGTGATCTCGTTGGCGCGGGCGGCTTCGAGCTGGGTCATGGAAGGGGGCTCCGTCGGGTTCCGAACCGAGGCCATACTCTATCAAAGCCAGCCTGCTCACGCCCATCGGCCCGGAGTCCCGTCGCTCGCGCTCCGGGCTTTCTGCCGAACTCCCACGTCGCCCGTCAGGAAGCCCCAAGCGCCAGCGCGGGGATTGCGAGCCGGCGCGGTCACAGTGTCTTGAGATATTCGAGGACGGCGGCCTTTTCGTCCTCGTCGAGTGCGTCGGGGAAGTCGTGGCCGGCCGCGCTCTTGCCGGGCTTCCGCGTGTCGAACCAGCGGCGGCGCTCGGACGGCGGGAGCCTGCCCTCCGGCGGCGCGTCGCGGGCCTCGACCTCGAGCCCGACGCGGGCCTCGTCGTAGCCCGCCCGGGTCCGCCGCCAGGCGACCGGCCGCTCCGCCGGATGGAGGACGTGCCAGAGCGTGGGCGCCGAGCCGTTGTGGAAGTAGGGTGCCGACGCCCAGACGCCGTCGAGCGGCGGGGCGACGTAGCCCTTCGCCGCCTCGCGGTCCTCGAGCCCCCGCGCATCGACGCCGTGGTGGGCCAACCAGCTCGTGGTCAGGACCCGGCGGTCGGCCGCGGAGAGCGCATCGAGGCGGACCCGGTCGGTGCCGACCTCGGCGATCGGCACGACCCGCTCGGGATACTCGCCCCCCGCGCCGGAGGTGCCGTGGCACGACGCGCAGTGCTCCGTGAACAGAACCGCACCGCGGGCCGCGAGATCGCGCTCGACCCGCCCCGGCCACCGCGGCGGCTCGAGCGACCCGATCCAGGCCTCGATGTCGCGGAACTCGTCCTCCCAGGCCGCGAACTTCTCGGGGCCGTTCTCCTTGACGAGCAGGAACTGCATCAGGATCCGGTGGCCCTTCGGGGCGAAGCCGTCGGCGTAGAGGCTCCGCCGCCTCCGGTAGTGCCACCAGGCGGGCGCGTCCATGTCGTGGTGAACGAGGTCGAACCGCGGGGGCCGCTCGACGATGGCGAGGTCGGCGTCGCGGTGCCGCATGAGCGCCACGCCGAAGGTCACCGCGTTGGTCGTGCCGTTCGTCGTGCCGAGCGGCATGAGCAGCGAGCCCACGTCCATGGTGCCGAAGGCCTTCCGCTGCCGCACCTTCACGAGGCGGGCCTCCTCGGTGAGCGTCTCGAGCGCGTACGTCGTGTTCGGCGCCCCCGGGATCACGCGGCCCCCCACCTCCCCCTGGTGGCAGGCCAGGCAGCTCATGCTCCAGCGGCCCGCGGCATCGACCGCGTACTGGAGCGACCGCGACGGGTCGTCGGGGTGCGGGGTGAGACCGTACCGCTCCATCGCCATCCGCCGGCGGCCCGCGACGCCGGCGGCGGCAGCCCGCGACCGGGCCGGCTCCTCCCACGTGGTCCAAAGCTCGTCGAGCACCTCCTGGTCGAGGTCGGCGGGCAGGTAGGCCCGCGTGAGCAAAAGCTCGCGGCCCCGCGCGGCATCGGCCTCGCGGGCCCGCACGTCGCGCGCGGCGCTCGTGCAGGCGAGCGCGGCGAGCGCGGCCACGATCCGCCACGTGCGAGCCGCGCCACGTTCGACTCCGGAGGCTCTCATGGCATACTTTGGAGGACGTCGCGACTCCGCATTGTAGGCCGCCCGGAGCCGCCGTCCTCCCGCTCCGCCCTCCCCATGCCCGCCGCGAACCCCATCCTCATCCCCGAACTCCGCGTGATGCTCGCGGAGGGCGACCTCGCGGGCCTCCGCGAGGTGGCGGAGGAACTCCATCCGGCGACCGTCGCGGAGTTCTCCGAGGGGCTCGACGACCGCGAGCTCTGGCAGTTCCTCGACGCCGTGCCGGTCGCGCGGCAGGCCGAGGTGTTTCCCTATTTCCCGATGGCCCGCCAGCTGGAGCTCGTCAAGGCGGGCGACCGGCCGCACCTCGGGGCCCTCCTCGAGTCGATGGCCCCCGACAACCGCGCCGACCTGCTGCGCGAGCTCGACCCGGAGATCGTCGAGGAGATCCTGCCCCTCGTCGCCAAGGCGGAGCGGCACGACATCCGCATGCTCCTCTCCTGCCCGGAGGACTCGGCCGGCTCACTGATGACGACCGAGTACGCCTCGCTGCCGGCCGACATCACGGCCGGCGAGGCGATCGCCCGGCTGCGGTCCCAG
>JBJTPA010000237.1:0-3113 GCA_046074885.1 Planctomycetaceae bacterium | reverse complement strand
CGCAAGCGCGGCAACCTGCTCACCCTGGGGCGCCGCTTGGTCGACGGCATGATCGCGCAGGGGATCCCCACCGACTACGCCGAGGCCGTCCTGGCGCAGATCCTCGGCTTCGGCGAGTACGGCTTCCCCGAGTCGCACGCGGCGAGCTTCGCGCTTCTGGTCTACGTGTCGGCGTGGCTCAAGTGCCACCATCCGGCGGCGTTCACGGCGGCGCTGCTCGGCAGCCAGCCGATGGGGTTCTACGCGCCTGCACAATTGGTGCGCGATGCGCGGGCCCACGGCGTGACGGTGCTGCCGGCCGACGTCAACGCGAGCCGCTGGCACGCGTCGCTCGAGGCCGGGGCGTTCGCCGCGGGCGGCAGGCAGCGGTGCATCGGCCAGCCGGCGCTGCGGCTGGGGCTCGAGCAGGTGTACGGCCTCGGCGAGGCGGCGGGCCGGCGGATCGAGGCGGCTCGGGGCGACGGGGCGTTCCGGCTGCCGCGGGATCTCGTGCGGCGCGCGGGCCTCGGCCGGGAGGATCTCCTGCATCTCGCCCGGGCCGGGGCGCTCGCCTCGCTCGGCCTGTCGCGGCGGCGGGCGGTATGGGAGGCGATGGAGTGCCTGGAGCAACCCGGCCGCCGGCCGCTCCTCGACGATCTCGACGACGAGGGCGACGACGACGCCGCCCTGCTGCCGGCGGCGACCGCGCAGGAGGAGGTGATCGCGGACTACCGCACGGGCGGCCTCTCGCTCGCCGCGCATCCGCTCGCCTTCGAGCGGGAGCGATTCGCTGCGGAGGGCGTGGTGACGTCGTCCGCGGCGATCGCGGCCCCGGAGGGGCGGCGGGTGATCGTGGCCGGGATCGTGCTCACGCGGCAGCGGCCGGCGACGGCGAAGGGAATGATCTTCCTCACGATCGAGGACGAGACGGGCGCGGCGAACGTCGTCGTGCGGCCGGACGTCTGGGAGACGGCGGCCGCGCCGGCCCGTCGCGCGGCGGTGATCCTCGTGCACGGCCGCATCCAGCGGCGGGGCGCGGTGGTGCACCTGCTGGCGACGCGGCTCGAGGCCGCCGTGCCGTCCGCCGCCGCACCGTCCGCCCCCCCGCCCTCCTCCGCGCTGGAATCGCTGCCGCGGATGTCGCGCGACTTCTGCTGACGGATGCATCGACGAGATGCCTCTCATACGGCTCACGCGTGATCCACCGGAGCCAACGCGATGTGCGGTCGCAGGCCGACCCGTGGTCCGGTTGCCCCGCAACCGGATTTCCCCGTCGATCCACCGGGCCGGGCTCCAGTCGCGAGGCGACTGGGCCACGAGACACAGTGATCGCGTCGGCGCGAGGATCACGCGGGAGCCTCATCAGTCACGTTCACGGGAACTGTCCACGCGGCCGCCTGCCATGCCGCGAGCGGACGATGTTTCCGTCCGCCCCCGCCCACTACTCTTCCACGTGGCATCGTCCGGCACGGTGTGAGGATCGTTCCGGACCGTGCCACAGTCGAAACGGAGCGCCGCGTCTCGTGGACCGCCTGCCCGCGATCATCCCCTCCGCCGCGTCGGCGTTGGCCGTGATGGCCGTCACCTGGGCCGTGGCGCAACCGGACACCCGGCCGGATGCGCGCGTGCCGCCGTGGCGGCACGGCGATCTCCACGAACGCTATGCCGAGATGCGGCTGCGGCTCGCCCAGGCGCGGCTCGAGAAGGCCATGCACCTCAACGCGCACGTGCCGGGACAGGTCACCGAGTCCGACCTGCGGAGCCTCCGGGCACGGATCGACCTGTTGCGCGACGAGTTGGACGAGACCCGCCGAAACCCACACGGTTACGGCGTGGCCGCCCAGCAGCGGGCCGCCGTCACCGCCGTCGCGCTCGCCGAGCGGGAGGTCGAGGATGCCGCAGCCATCAATCGGCGGAAGTCCGGCACGATCTCGCCGCTCGACATGCAACTCCGCCAGCTCCGCCTCGACATCGCCCGCCTGCGGGCGGAGATCTGGGACGATCCGGCGTTCCTCGCATCCCCCACGGACGTTCTCCAGATGCAGATTGATCAGCTCGCCGACCAACTGCAGGACGTGCTCCACGACGTGGACAACGCCCCGACCATCCAGCGCCGCTGACGGGCGCGGATCGCATTCACCGCACGCCGGAAGCGGCAACACCGGGTGTCCGTTGGCCGAGTTGCCCCGGCGGCGTACAACGACCGGCATGAGCAGCACCGCCGCGGCCGTCGTGACCACCGATCTCCCCCTCGGCACGCCCGTCCGCGGGAAGGTTCGCGACTGCTACCGGTTCACGTCGCCCACCGTCGGCGAGGCGTTGCTCATCGTGAGCACCGACCGGATCAGCGCCTTCGACTGGATCCTGCCCACGCCGATCCCCGACAAGGGCAAGGTGCTCACCGCGATCTCGCGGTTCTGGTTCGACCTCCTGTCGCGGGGCCCACGGCCGGTCGCCCACCACCTGCTCACGACCGACGTGGATGCGATGGGTCTGCCAGCGGGCATCGACCTCGCGCCGCTGCGCGGCCGCACGATGCTCGTGCGGCGGGCCGAGGTGACCCCCTTCGAGTGCGTGGTCCGCGGCTGGCTCGCCGGCTCCGGCCTCGCCGAGTATCGCCGCTCGGGCACGGTCTGCGGCGTGCCGCTGCCGGCGGGTCTCGTGGCCGGCGCGCGGCTGCCCGAGCCCATCTTCACGCCCGCCACGAAGGCGGCGAACGGGCATGACGAAAACGTTTCATTCGACGTCATGGCCGCGGCGATCGGGCCGGCACTCGCCACGGAACTCCGTGACAAGAGCCTCGACGTCTACCGGCGTGGCGCCGGGCACGCGGCCTCGCGGGGCATCGTGCTCGCCGACACGAAGTTCGAGTGGGGCCGGCTCCCCGACGGATCGGTGATCCTCGTGGACGAGGTGCTCACGCCCGACAGTTCACGGTTCTGGCCTGCGGCCGACGCCGGGCAAGGCCGCGTGCCCGACTCCTTCGACAAGCAGTTCGTCCGCGATTGGCTCACGTCGTCCGGATGGGACCGTCAGAGCCCCCCGCCACCATTGCCTCCGGAGGTGGTCGACCAGACGGCGGCCCGATATGAGGAGGCCCTGCGCTTGCTGACCGGACCGGTTTGATCCCGCCT
>JBJTPA010000236.1:0-2861 GCA_046074885.1 Planctomycetaceae bacterium | reverse complement strand
CCCCTCTCCCAATGGGAGAGGGCCGGGGTGAGGGTGCCTTGGTTGCCCATCGTACCGCTCCTGCACCCTCACCCGGCCTTCGGCCACCCTATCCCAACGGGAGAGGGTGAATCGGCATGACCTGAGTCCCTGGCCTTCGTCACTGGGGCGACAGGCTGCGGCCGCGCCACGCGGTCTCGTGACCGAGCAGTTTCCGTACCAGCGCGACCCACTGGATCGCGAGGAAGACCGCCACGCCGAGCGGATGGACGATCGCGCCCGCGAGGCTCTGGCGGAAGCGGACGGCTTCGACCAGTCGCGGCAGCCAGGCGAGGGCGGCGGCGGCGAAGACCGCGACGATCGCCCACCGCGGCCAGCCGTAGAAGCCGGTGGCGAGGCCGACCGTCGCGAGGACGAACGGCAGGATCTGGCCGCCGGCGAGCAGGATCGTGAACGGCAGGATCGTGGCCGGGGCGCCGATGCCCTCGGTCGCGTTCTTGGAGAGCCCCCGCCAGACGTCGGCGTTCCGCCCGTACATCCGGCACGAGGCGAGCGGCACGGCGTCGAAGACGTCGGTCGCGAGGCCCACGCGACGGTAGGCCCGGGGCAGCTTCACGCCATCGTGGAGCGAGGCCCGGATCGCCTCGTGCCCGCCGGCCTTCTCGTAGTCGTTCCGCCGCGTGACGAACAACTGACCGCAGCCCGCGGCCAGGCCGGGCGACCGGTCGGCGCGGCTGCGGGCCAGCGGCAGGAAGCCGAGCAGGATGAAGTGGATGAGCGGCAGGAGCAGCCAGTCGAGCAGGCACGTCGTCTCCTGTCGCGGAAACCCGCTCACGAGGGCGGCGCCCGACGCGTCGAGGAACGCGACGGCCCGCGCGATCGCGTCGGGGGCGGGCGCGACGTCCACGTCGAGGAACACCCACGTGTCGTGCCGCGCGGCCCCCGCGAGCTGCCAGCAGGCGTGCTGCTTGCCGCACCAGCCGGGGGGAAGCGGTGCGCCCGCCACGAGCCGCACCCGCGGATCCACGGCCGCGATCCGCGCCACGATCTCCGCCGTGCGGTCGGTGCTCGCGTCGTCGAGGATCACGAGTTCGAGATCGACGCCCTCGCTCGCGAGCACGTCCCGGCAGAGCCGCTCGATCGCGGCCTCCTCGTTTCGTGCCGGCACGAGGACCGACACCACCGGCCGGGCGCCCGCCGGCGCCACCGGCGGCGGCGCGAAGCCCCGCAGGTTCGCGAGCGTGAGGAGCGCGGGCAGGGCCGCGAGCGCGAGTGCGGCGCACGCGAGAATGCCGATCGCGAGCGGGCTCATCGCGGGCCTTCCGCGGGGCGCGGCTCGCCGCCGTGCGAGGCGTCGAACGGCCGGCCCTGCAGCCGGGCGCCGAGCCCGCGGACCGCGTCGTAGACGGCACCGACGCCGACCCGTCCGGAGAGCAGCGTCGTGAACGCGGCCGGGTCGCGGGCCATGGCCGCCGCCGCGAGCCGGTCCTGCGTCGCCTCCAGCCCGCGGGCGAGCGTCGCCGTCCACTCGTCCGCCGAGCGGCCCGGCGCGTCGGCCACGCGGACGGCCGGGCCGAACGCCGCGAGCGCCTCCGGGCAGCGCTCGTTCCAGAACGGGTACTCGACGGCGAAGGGCACGACGAGCCCGCGGGCCATCGCGGCCACGGCGTGTCCGATCCCCGGCCGCATCACGAGCGGCCGCGCGCGGGGATCGGTGAACTCCCCCTGCGCGGTGATCCACAGGATGACGTCGGTGCGCCGCGCCGCCGCCCGCGCCATCCGCAGGAACCGCGCCGAGCCCCGCCACGTGCCCGGCTCGATGCCGAACAGCCCGATCCGCTCGAGGAATCGGTACTTGCCGAGCGCCCCCGCGTCGATCGGGCCGTAGACCATCCGCTCGGGGTGGAGCAGGTGCCCCGTGAACAGGAACGTGAGCGGATCCCACCAGCCGGGATGGTTCGAATAGAACACGACCGGCTCGCCCTCGATCGCCGGCCGGTCGGGCCCGCCGTCGATCCCCTTCAGCAATCGCAGGGCGTGAAAATTCCGCGCCAGGTACCGCCGCGCGTACCACATGAACCAGCCGAAGAGCCACTTCGAGAACGGGGGCAGTTCCTCCCCGCCTCCTCCCTCGCCTGGATCGCAATCGATGGTTTTCATCACAGGAGCCCGATATCTTTCGACTCGCCCAGTCCGCCGATCCCGTCGCTTGCGCTCCGGGCTTCCTGGGTCGGCCAGCAATGGTAGCGTCCGCGAGGGGCTGCCAATGCCCACGAGCGGGCTGTGGGAGCAAGCGAAGACAGGATGTCGAAGCGCAGCGGACACGCAGAGAGCCGAGGCCCGGAAGGCCTCGGCGAACGTCCGGCGAGAGGGCATGGGCAGCCCCGAGCCGCCGCGAACGTCCGGCGGAATGGCACGGGCGGCCCCGAGCCCTCGCCCAGCCCGCGTCACACCGGCACGGCCGCCGAGCGCGGTGCAGCCGCGGCCTGCGGCACAAGCTTGTCCTGGTCGACGCAATCGGCCGCGATCCAGCCCGACATCAACACCATGGGCATTCCCGGACCCGGGTGCGCGGACCCCCCGGCCAGGTACAGCCCCTCGACGTCGGGCGAGCGGTTGGCCGGCTTGAAGGCCCCGAGGTACTTCCCGTGGCTCGCCAGGCCGTAGATGGCGCCGTCGAGCACGTGGTAGCGGTCGTTGATGTCCTGCGGCGTGAGGGCCCGCTCGACGACGATGTGCTTTTCCAGGTCCTTCATGCCCGCCGTGCGGACGAGCTTCTGGATGATGCGGTCGCGGTAGGCCTGCAGCATCTTCTTCCAGTCGTGGTGCGGTCGCAGGAAGGGCGTGTGCACGAGCACGTAGAGGGCCTCGCCGCCCGGGAT
>JBJTPA010000235.1:0-19419 GCA_046074885.1 Planctomycetaceae bacterium | reverse complement strand
GTCGAGGAGCTGCTCGAGCTGCGGGCTGAATTCGGCGGGCGTCATCGGGGCTGTCCCGTCGCGTCGGGCGACGGCTCCCGGTCGCCGCCGCGGCAAGACTACGCACGCTTGGGAGCGGCTTCAAGCCGCCGCGGCCGCGGCCCGCGGCGGACTCACCGACGGCGGGTGCGCGAGTCCTCGGGGCGGTCGGCGATCATCCGCGGCTCGCCCTTCGCCTTCATCGGCCCGTGGAATGCCGCGATGCCCCCGGGCAGCACCACGCCCCAGGCCCGCTCCTGGTAGATGGTGAGCGCGTGCAGGGCGTGGCCCATCGGGCCGATCTTCCACTCCCGCGACGGCTCGCTCGCGAGCGCCGCGGAGAGGAACTCGGCCGCCGCCACGACCCGCGGGTCGTAGAGCTTGTCCTGGTCGAGGGAGGCCACGAGCCACTCGAGGATGTGCCCGGTGGTCTGGACCTTGCGGTCGATGTCGTCGCGGCGGTCGGCCGGATACTTGAACCACTCCGTGCTGAACGATCCGTCCCGGTTCTGGAGCTTCGTGAGCGCGAAGTTCTGGTAGTCGCGGACGTACTTGTCGGCCCGCAGATAGACGCCGTCGAGCTGGCCCGTCGCCCGCAGCCGCCGCTGGCAGCCGTAGGCGAGGCCGAACAGCCGGTGCGTCCCGCCGCAGGGGGCGCCGCGGATCGGCTGCTCGATCTCCTCCTCGACGAGCCGCGGCAGCGACCAGTCGCGGCCGTCGCGGCTCTTCCACGTGGCGTCGGTGGGGAGGTAGTGGGCCAGCGCGATGAGCGCGAAGGTGAGCTCGGTGTTCGGCCGGCAGGAGAGCTTCTCCTCCTCGATGAGGTCCTGCACCGTGAACCGCCGCGGCTGCAGGACGATCGGCGAGTTGGCCGCCACGCGACACTGCGCCAGGATCGCCAGGTACTGGGCCGAGTGCCCCTGCACGCCGACCCCCTTGAGCGCGACGACGCGGTCGCCCGCGGAGGCGAGCATCACCTGCCCGCGGCAGCGGCCGCCCATGTTCGACCAGCCGATCGCGTTGACGAGGTCGCCGGCGGGGCCGCCGACGCGGACCTGCGTGGGGATGCCGAATGCGATGAAGCCGTGCATCAACTCCCAGGGCGTGTGCTGGGCGGTGTTGAGCGGCCGACGCTGGTAGAGGGCCAGCGTGCGGGCGATGCTCGCGCGGAGCCGCTCGAAGCGGGTCGTCCGCGGTGCGGGGCGGCCGGAGGCCTGGAGCCGCGTCACCACCAGCGGCGGCGTCGGCCGGCCGCCGGGCCTCGCGGCCACCGTCACCGTGGGCGGCGGCGGCACGTACGCTGGGTTCGCGGCGTCCGCCGCGACCTTGCGGGCCACCGTGTGGATCGCGGCCGCGAAGGTACGGGCCTCGTCCCACGTCGGCAGGCGGGCGGGCTGCGGCACGGTGGGCTTCAGCGGCGAGGCTGGTTTCGGCGGCGCGGCGGCCGGCTTCGCGGCGGCGGACGCGGCCGACTTCGGCATGGCCGCGAGCCGGAGGGACTCGACCTCGGCGGCAGTCGGCGGCGTCGGCGCCGGGATGAAGTCGGGCTCGGGCTTCCGGCCCATGATCGAGTCGAGGAACCGCGCCGGCCCCGACTTCTGCCGGTCGCCGGGCGCCCCACGCGCCGGGATGACCGCGGCGACGGCGAGCGCGAGCACGGTGGCGACGGTCACGAGCCGGCGCCGACGGCGCAGACGGACCGCGGGCCGCACCAGGACGGAGAACGGGGTACAAAGCCCTGGACGGGCGGACGCAGGCTGCATGGGCTGACTGTCGCGGTGCTGGACTCGTGGGTCGAGAGAGATATCGGCGACCGGCTTCCAAAACATGGCTGGCGACGCCACGAAGCCCAGAAGGTGCCGACAGGCTGCCGGAAACCCCCAGTCTCCGCGGTCTTCCGAACCGGAATCGACGTCAGGATCGACCGCGTCCACGCCGCCCCTGCTCTGGTGCCAAACACGCCCGCCGGATACGGTTCCGCTCCCGCTTCGGAGACTCCGCGTGCCCCGCGTCAGCCAGTTCCGCCGCGTCCTCCCCCGCGCGCTCGCTCCTGCGGCCTGCCTGCTCCTGGCCGGCTGCTCGAGCTGGACGCCGTTCGTCAATCCGAAGCAGATGGCCCGCGACCGCGATCTCTACGGCCCGACGGCCGACCAGCGGATCACCGAACTGGCCGCGGAGGCGAAGGCCGCCCGCGCGGCCGGCCCGGCCGGCCAGGCCGAGTTCACCCAGCGGCTCGTCTCCGAGGTGCTCGGCGAGCACGATCCCCGCGTGCGGTGCCGCATCCTCGCGGCCGCCGCCGACTTCGACACCCCTGCCGCGGTCGCGATCTGCAAGGGTGCGCTCCAGGACCCGGACGAGGACGTGCGGATGCAGGCCTGCGACGTGTGGGCGAAACGGGGCGGACCCGACGCCGTCTCGCTGCTGGCAGCGCGGATGACCGCCGACACGGAGCTCGACGTGCGGCTGAGGGCCCTGCGGATGCTCGGCGAGTTGGGGGACGAACGGGCGATCCCCACGCTCGCCAAGGCGCTCGAGGACCCGGACCCGGCCGTCCAGTACCGGGCCGTGGCGGCGCTCAAGCGCGTGAGCGGCCGCGACCTCGGCGACGACGTCAACGCGTGGCGCGCCTGGGCCGCGGATCCCGAGGGCAGCCGCGCGGAGTGGTCGCTCGCCGAGGGCTTCCGCAAGTTGTTCTGAATACACGCAGGCAAAGCCATCCATGGCCTTTGCCTGCTTGGCCGGCCGCCGTGGACCGGTCGCCTCGCGACCGGAATGGGGGTGGTCTCCAGTTGCGAGGCAACTGGGCTACGGCGAGGCAACTGGGCTACGGCGAGGCAACTGGGCTACCGTGAAGCAACTGGGCTACCGCGAGGCAACTAAGCTCCTGAGAGCCAACCGGCTACACAGTCGCGGAAAAACAGGTGGCCCCATCCACCGCGCCGTGGCACGATGTTGCGAGCGGCGCGTCGGTGCCGGCCGCGGAGGTTCCCGGTGCGAGTTCCAGCGATCGTGACGTGCCTGCTCGCGGTCGCCGCCGCCGCGGCGCGGGGCGATGAACCCGCGACGCCCGACTGGGAACGCGTGACCGTGCGCGAGGCGGCGGGCACCCGCGACGTCAACGGGGCGGTCGTGGTGGAGGCGGCCGACGGGGGACTGCTGCTCGAGCAGGCCGACCAGCGCTACGAGTTGCTCCAGCCCGCCGCCATCGCGGCCCGCAAGCGGCTGCCCGCGCCGGCAGCGGAGCAGCCGCGCGACCTCGGCCGGCGGATCCTCGCCGAGCTGCCCGCCGGCTTCGACGTGCACGTCACCCGGCACTACGTCATCTGCTTCGACACGTCGCGCGACTACGCGAAGTGGGCCGGGGCCCTGTTCGAGCGGCTCCACGAGGCGTTCGTCGCCTACTGGCGGCGGGCCGGGCTGGACGTGGACGATCCCGCCCGGCCGCTGGTCGTGGTCATCCACGCCGATCGCCGCGACTACGAGGCGTCCGTGACCCGCGACGTGGGCGCCGGCTCCGACCGCGTCTCGGGCTATTACAGCTTCCTCACCAACCGCGTCACCACCTACGACCTGACCGCGGCCGACGGCCTGCCGCGGCCGCCGGGCCGTGGGCCGGGGCGGCTCGGCGTCGAGATCCTCGCGCGGCCGGAGGCCGAGGGCCTCGTCTCGACGCTCGTGCACGAGGCCACCCACCAGATGGCGTTCAACTGCGGCATGCACCGCCGCCTCGCGCCGGTGCCGCTGTGGGTCTGCGAGGGCGTGGCCACGTGCTTCGAGACGCCCGACCTCCGCAGCCAGACGGGCTGGCGCGGCATCGGCTCCCTCAACCAGCCGCGGCTGGAGCGGTTCCGGCAGTCGTACCAGGGGGGCGATCTCGAGCGGATGGTGGCCGACGACGCGCGGTTCCGCGCCGCGGAGACGGCGGTCGATGCCTACGCGACCGCCTGGGCGCTGTCGTGGTTCCTCATGGAAACCCGCCGGCCCGCGTTCGTGAAGTACCTCGCGATGCTCGCCGCGAAGACGCCCTGCACCGACTACGGCCGCGAGGCGCGGCTCCGCGACTTCGACGCCGCCTTCGGCCCGCCGGCCGAACTGGAGCCGGCCTTCCTGCGTCACATGCGGCAGGTCGAGCGGCGTGCCCTGAGCGTCCCGGCGGGTTTGCCGGGCCCCGACCGCCGCCGGTAGAGTGCTCCCGGTGTCGCTCCGCCCTCCGCACCTCCCCGGGAGCCAGATCGCCATGCGTCCCGCCCCCATCCGCATCGAGCGCCGGCGGTTCGTCGCCGCCGCCGCCGCCCTGCCCGCCGCCTGCGGCCTGTCGCTCCCGGCCGGCGGCGCGTTCGCCGCAGGCGGCGAACGCCTCCGCGTCGGGCTGGTCGGCTGCGGCGGCCGGGGCACGGGCGCGGCGCTCCACGCCCTCGCCGCGGCGCCCGGCGTGACCCTCGTGGCCATGGCCGACGCGTTCGCCGACCAGCTCGCCTCGAGCGCCGCCGTCCTCGAGGCCCGCGCGGCCGCGGCCTTCGACTGCCCGCCGGACCGGCGCTTCGCGGGCCTCGACGCCTGGCGGCAGGTCGTGGCCGCGGACGTCGATCTCGTCATCCTCGCCACGCCCCCCGCATTCCGGCCCCGGCAGGCGGCCGCGGCCGTCGAGGCCGGCAAGCACGTGTGGTGCGAGAAGCCGGGGGCCGTCGATGCGGCGGGCGTCGCGATCCTCGCCGCCGCCGGCGCGACGGCCGCCGCGGCCGGCCTGTGCTTCGCGTCGGGCCTCGCCGAGCGGCACGATCCCGCCACCGCGGCGGTCGTGGGACGGATCCTCGACGGCGACGCGGGGCGGCCGCTCGCCGTGACCGTGCGCGGCGACCTGGGGCTCCCCTGGTTCCGGCCCGCACGCCCCGGATGGACCGCCGCCGAGTTCGAGCTGCGGAACTGGATCTCGCACCCGCGCTGGTCGGGCGGCCACCTCGTCGAGCACCACGTCGCGGCCATCGACAAGGCCTTCTGGGCGCTCGGCGACGCCGACCCCGTGGCGGCCATCCCGGACGCCCGCTCCGGCGGCGTCCGCCTCGCGTTCGCCGACGGTCGGTGGATCGAGGCCGCGTTCCGCCGCCGGGCCGGAGCCCCGGGCCTCGTCGAGGAGCGGGTGCGGTGCGCGGACGGCACGCTGGATCTCCGCCGGCCGGCCGTGGCTCCCTGCGGCGACCGCCACCCGCTGCGGGTGGCGATGGCGCGGCTGGTCGAGTCCGTGCGGTCGGGCCGGCGCATCGACGACTCCACCACGCTCTGCCGGGCGACGCTGGCGGCGGTTGCGGCCCGGACGGCGCTCGACGCCGCCACGGCCGTGACGTGGAGCGGTCTGCACGGCGGGACGGCCTCGACCGCCCGACCGCTACAATCGATTTCCTCGTGATGCCGCGGCCCCGCGGCGGACGATGAGCCTCCGGCCGTGGGGCCGGGGGAGACGACGGGCGGGGGCCTCGAGGGGACCGCCGCCCCCGGGCGAAGGGGAGTCCGATGGCTGCCAGCCGCAACAAGATGCTCTCGCTGGTGATCGCGCTGATCATCTTCGTGATGATCTCGTTCATCCTGTCCGTCACGACCTACCTCGGGTTCCAGCAGAAGACCGAGGAACAGAAGAAGGCCGAAGCCGCCCGCAGCGAGATGGAGAAGGCCAACCGCGACCGCGACCTGGCCGTCGAGGAGGCCCGGCGGGTCAGGACGGTGATCGGCACCGACAAGGACACGGCCGACGCCGTGGAAGCCGAGCGGACCGAGTTGTTCGACCGCAAGTACTCCGGCTTCGACAAGGATCCCAAGTCGTTCCTCCGCCTCGTCGAGTGGCTCGCCGACGCGATCAGGGCCAAGGACGACGACATCAAGCGGCTCGAGGCCGAGAAGGTGCAGATCCGGAAGGACGCCGACGCCAAGGTCAAGCAGGCCGAGGACCTGAAGTTGTTCGCGGACGAGAACCTCGAGAAGACGAAAAAAGAACTGGACATGGCCCAGAAGGATTTCAAGGACCGCGTGGACGAGCACCAGCAGGCCCTGGGGAAGATGAAGGATGAGCAGGCTCGCTCGCTCGCGGAGTCCGAGCGGATGCGGTCGATCACCGAGGAACTGGCCAAGCTCGGCCCGCTGCTCTCGCCCGACCTGCGGCGGAAGTTCGCGGCCGTCCCGCCGCAGGGCCAGCCGGAGCCGTGGCCCGAGCGGGTGCGTTTCGTGTTCAACGAGCTCAGGAGCCGCGAGAAGGCCATCCGGGACCTCAACGCGACGCTCTCCAAGCTCCGCGTGGCCGACGCGACCGTCCAGAAACTCGTCCGCGATTCCATCCCGGAGGAGGAGCGCATCGACGGGTTCGACGGCCGGATCTCCTCCGTCAACTCGTTCGATCGCACCGTCCTCGTGGTCTGCGACTCGACCGCCGGCATGCGGCCCGGCCTGCTCTTGTCGGTGTTCGATCCCCGCGATCCGCAGCCCCGGATGGCGGCGCGGAAGGGGCTGATCGAGGTGTCCGAGGTGGAGGGGCCGACGCTGGCCCGGGCCCGCATCCGTCGTGACACGGCGACGTCCCCGATCCTCGCCGGCGACGGTGTCGCCACGAGCCTCTGGGCGCCGGGCGGCCTGCCGGAGGTCGTGATCGTCGGCTACGTGCGGTTCGGAAGCGGGCGGCGGGAGGACGCTGGCTCGCTCAAGACGCTCGTCGAGCGGAACGGCGGCAAGGTCGTCGATGCCGTCGGCCCGACGACCGGCCTCGTGGTGGATGCCGGGGCGCCCAGCACGGAGGACCTGCAGGTCGGCATCGGGAAGGACTGGAAGCCCGCCGACGAGGCCGTCCGCAAGCGGGCCACGGATCGAGCCAAGGAGTACGGCGTGCGCGTCGTGTCGCTCGACGGGCTGCTCGACATGCTCGGCCTCGACCGCGAGTCGCTCGACGGCCGGCGGCTGCCGAATGACCTGGGCGCCGCGCCGTGATCGATCCGCCGCGCGTGGCGGCCGCCGTGAGGAGGAACCGATGCCGAGGCTGACGGTCGAGGGCGCGGGCACGTTCGAGGTCCCGGCCGGCAAGCGGCTGGTCAACGCGCTCGTGGACGAGTGCGGAATCGACCAGCTCCACGCCTGCGGCGGCGTGGCCCGCTGCACGACCTGCCGCGTCGAGTTCACCTCCGGCGAGCCCGCGCGAATGACGAAGGCGGAGCGCGACGTGCTCGCCGCGAAGGGACTGGCGGGCACGCCGGACCTGCGGCTCTCCTGCCAGGTCGCCTGCGACGCCGACATGGCCGTCCGCTGCCCGAGCCGCCTCGCGGGCTCGGGCCGGAAGGATCGCGGCCACCAGCCCGCCGCCACGATCGAGCCGCCGCCCGAGTGGGTGTGACGCCAGTGGCCCAGTCGCCTCGCGACTGGGATTCCCGTGGCCCAGTCGCTCGCGACTGGGGGATTTCACCAGCCAACCGTCGATGCAATCCGGTTGCGAGACAACCGGACCACGTGCAATCCGGTTGCGAGACAACCGGACCACGTGCAATCCGGTTGCGAGGCAACCGGACCACGGATCCACACCCGACGACGCGATCGTCAGAACATGTCCCGCACGAGGCCGGCGATCTCGTGCATGGCAAGCGCGGGCGAGGCCGCGACCTCGGGCCGCGAGGCGATGAAGACCGTCTCGTGCGGGTTCGCGGGATCGACCGCGCCGTGCGAGCCCCGCACGAGCGAGGTGTCGAGCGGGATCGCGATCCTCGGCAGCGCCGCGCGGTCGAGGTGGAGTTCGAGCGGGTCGTAGCCGGGCTTGCGGTGGATGTCGATCGTGCGGGCGAACGTCGGGGCCCGCGCATCGTCGAGCCATGAGGGATACGCGAACCAGGCGTCGAGGGCGCTCTCGAGCACGACGTCGCCGCAGCGGCTTCCCGCCCCCTGCACGGCCGAGGATGCGAGCCCCGCGGCCACGAGTTCGTCCCCCGCGTGCACGCGACCGACGCCCGCGACGCCGCGGAACAGCGCGGCCACGTCGCCGCGGAGCGCGGCGTCGCTGCCGTTCCGCAGGTAGACGTGGCAGACCTGGTGGTCGGCCAGCGCCCAGGCGCGTGACTCGGCCAGGTCGAGGATCTCGCCATCGGCCGTGTCGCGGATCGCAAGCAGGCCGGCCTCGCGCAGGATCCTGTTCGGAAACACGGCGCGGCTCACCGGACGGATCGCGTACTCGCCCACCACGAGCACCGTGAGGGTTTCCGTGCCGACGAGCGCGCCACACTCGTCGATCAGCGTGCCGATCTCGGCGTCGAGTTCGCCGCAGGCCGCGTGGGCCGGCGGGCTGTCGGGGCCGGTGCGCTGCGCCGCGTAGTCGAGGTGCGGCAGGTAGACGCAGGCCAGGTGCGGCGGCGCGGGCCGCGCCGCCTCCACGAAACTCCGCGCGATCCACCGCGACGACTCGATGCCCGCCACCGGCCCCCAGAACTTGTGGAGCGGGAATTCTCCCAGGGTCTTCCGGAGGCTCGCGTAGAGCGGCTCCGGGTTCGTGTGGCACCACATCGTCTCGGTGCCGTCGGGGTTGTGCTTCGGCGCCGGCAGGCAGACGAGGTCGGCGGTGGCGTGCTTCGACTGGAGCAGGAACCAGGCGGCCGTGCGAACCTCGGGGCGGGCCCGCTTGACGACGTCCCAGAGCCGAGGCGCGCGGTGGACCGGGTCGGGGCTGATCCACATCTCGAGGTGCCGGCTCGCGCGGTCGAAGAGGCCGTTGGCCACGATGCCGTGGGCGGCCGGCGCGGCGCCGGTCGTGAGCGTGGCCTGCACGGGGCAGGTCACCGCCGGGAAGCCGGGGGCGAGCGGCAGGCACTGCCCGCCCGCGGCGAGCGCGGCGAGCGCCGGCATCCGCGCGAGGTCGGCCTGCCGCAGGCCGGGCACCGAGAGGACGAGCACGTGCGGGAGCCGGGTCATCGGGCAGCCTCCGTCGGGATCACCACCCGGGCCAGGAACTCGGCCGACTCGCGGGCGGTATCGAGCCAGCGGTGCGACTGGCGAGGAAGTTCCACGTGCAGCCCGCCGCGGTAGCCTGCGGCCCCGATCGTCGCACAGACGGCAGGAAAGTCGACGTCGCCGGTGCCCAGGGGCAGGTGCTCGTGAACGCAGGCGCGCATGTCATCGACGTGGACGTTCACGATCCGCTCCGCCCGGGGCCGAAGCTCGTCGGCCGCGGGCCGCTCGCCCATGCACTCCAGGTGGCCGACGTCCACCGTGAGCCGCAGGTGCCCGGGACGACCGAGCCGGTCGAGCAGTTCGCCGGCGCGGGCGAGCGTATCCACGACCATGCCCGGCTCGGGCTCGAAGCCGAGCACGACGCGGCGGCGGGCCGCGTGGTCGAGGATCGGCCCGAGCGCGTCGGTGAGCCGCGACCAGACCGTCCCGGCGTCCGCGGCGTCGCGGGCCACGCCCGACCAGAGCGAGACGCACGCGGCGCCGAGCTCGACGGCGACGTCGATCGCCCCGCGCGTAAAGGCGACACGGCGATCGCGGGCCTCCCGCCCGGGCGACACGAGCGTGGGCTCGTGCTTGATGCGCGGGTCGAGCAGGTGCCGCGCCCCCGTCTCGATCACGCAGGCCATGCCCGCGCCGCGAGCGCGCCGCGCCAGCGATCGATCCGCGCCGGCAGGTCGGGCATGCCCGGATGGAGCGTGTGGTGGTCGAGCGTGATCGCCAGCGACCGGTAGCCAAGGTCGGCAAGCGTGGGGAGTGCGTCGAGCGGATCGACGTCGCCGATCGAGTTGGTGCTGAAGCCGGGGAGCATGGGCCCGCCTGTCAGGTCGGCGGCACGAACTGCCGGCCGAGGACGAAGACGCCGAGCAGCAGCAGGACGACGACCGCCCACTGCTCGCTGCAGGCGGCCAGCACGAGGATGGCGTCGAGCGTGATGATCGACATGATCGCGTTGCCGACGGCCGCCCGCACGCGGGCCGGCGACGGGTCGAAGATCGCGACGGCGGCGCGGATCACGATCGAGGCCGCGATGATGCCCCACAGGGCCAGCCAGGTGTGCACGGGCAACGGCCGGCCGGCCACCGTGGCGTCGATCCGCATCGGCAGCCAGACGCATCCGGCCGCGAGCACGAGGCCCGCGGCCATGACGGCCGCGCCGGCCGCGAGCGTGCCGCGGCGGCTCGCGGCCGCCTCGTCCCGCGCGAGGAGCGTGATGCCCGCCACGTAGGCCGCCATGCCAGCGGGAATCGCCCACTGGTGCGGCGCCGGACCGCCTGCGGCCGTCATGCCGAGCAGCCAGGCGAGGCCGCGGCACGCGCCCATGACGACCGGCCCGAGGGGCGTGGCCTTCGCGTGGCGATCGTAGATCCAGATCGCCGAGGTGAGCCCCGCGCCCACGAGGGCCGGCCACGGCGAACGGGCCGCGAACGCGGCGCCGCAGGCCGCCGCGGCCCCGAAGGCGAGCAGCGCCTTCGCGAGGTTCGCCGCCGCCCGCACCGGGATCGTTCCGGCAGGCAGGGGCCGCTCGGGCCGCTCGCGGCGGTCGAGTTCGACGTCGCAGACGTCGTTGAGCACGACGCCGCCGGCATAGAAGCAGATGCCCGCGACGAGGGCGAACCAGCAGGCCGCCGGCGGCATCTCCACCGTCCGCGGGCCGGCGACGACGAGGAACCCCGCGAGCACGTCGGCCGCGGCCGTGGCGAGGTTGGGAACGCGAAGGAGCCTCATCCAGGCGAGCATGTCAGGCCAGTTCCACGCCGGCGGCGGCTGCCACGCCGAGCAGGTGCTTCCGGGCGGCCCGCGCCGCGTCGTCGGGCCGCTCGCGGTAGGGATAGAGCTCGACCGTCACCCACGCATCCGGCGAGTGCGTCGCGATGGCGGAGAGCACGGCACGAAAATCGATCGCCCCCTCGCCGGGCACGAGGTGGTGGTGGACCCGCGTCGCGGCGATGTCCTCGACGTGGTAGTGCCGCGTGTGGGCCTTCATCCTCGGCACCCACTCGGCCGGGTCATCGCCCACGCAGTAGGCGGGGCCGACGTCGAAGTTGAGGCCGAGCGCCGGGTGGTCCACCCGATCCGCGAACTCGAGGTACTGGGCGAAGGTCTCGATCAGCAGGCCCGGCTCGGGCTCGACGAGCAGCGTCACGCCGACCTCGGCGGCCACGTCGAGCACCGGCATGATCTCCTCGTAGAAGATGGCAGCCGCCTGCCCGCGGGACTGCCCCGGCTGGATCTCGCCGCCGGGCTCGGTGGAGATCGCGGGGGCGCCGAGCTCGGCGGCCAGCCGCAAGGCCCGCTTCGTGTGCTCGCGACGGATGGCGCGGTAGTGCGGGTCGGGGTCGGTCCAGCCGGGATGCCAGTAGGGCTGCCGCGGGTCGGCGATGGCGTTCATCATGAACGCGTTGACGTTGGAGATGGTGAGCCCGGCGTCGGCGACCGCGCGGCGGATCGCCGCCTTCTGCCCGGCGAGCAGCCCTGCCGGCCAGGCGTGGGGCACGTCGGCGAGCAATTCGACGCCGGTGTAGCCCGCCGCGGCGATCCGCGCGACGGCCTCCTCGACCGGCACGTCGAGGTAGGCGTTGGAGCTGAAGGCGAGGCGAAGCGGCATGCGCGGCATCCCGGAGCGTGGAGGCGGGAGTGTATCGTCAACTCGACGCGGACCGATACCGGGCCAGCGACCGCTGGAACACGAGCCGCGAGACGACGTGGGCCGCGGCGGCCGTCGCGACCGTGCCGACGACGGCCCACCAGGCGTGCCCGGCGAATGGCTGGGCGATGACCCGCGCCGGCACGTTGACGACGAGCAGGATCGGGATCACGAACGTGAACACGGCGCGGATCGGCCCGCCCCACGGGCCGGCATAGATCTCGGCGGGATAGCGGGAGAAGTTCGTCATGTAGAACCAGAAGTCGTAGAGGCTCTGGTTGCGGCCCATGTGGATCGTGGCGGCCGCCAGCACGATCACGAGCGCGTAGAGGATCGCCACGCCGCAGGCGAGCAGCAGCGGGTAGACGATCCAGGCGATCGGCGGCGGGGCGTGCTCCATGCCGGCGAGCGACCACGCGAGCAGGCCCACGCCCACCAGTCCGTTCGCCAGCGACGAGTAGTCCACGCGGTGCATCGACAGCAGGAACTGCGCGTCGAGCGGCTGCACGAGCACGGCGTCGAGCCCGCCGGTGCGGACCATCTCGGCGAGTTCCTCGGCGCTCGGCATGAAGATCGCCTGCACGATCGAGTTGATGATCAGCCCCGTGGCCACGAACGCGAAGAACGGCTCCCGCGTCCAGCCGGTGCCCCTGCCGATCTCGGGCGTGAACTGGAAGACGAGCAGGTAGAAGGCCAGGTTCATCGACATCCAGCCCAGGCTGGTGACGCACTCGAGCAGGAAGTTCGCCCGGAACGTCATGTCGCGGACGAGGCAGGCCCGCGCGAACGTGAGGAAGATCGAGAGGTAGCGGGTCACCGCGGAAGCGCTCCGTGCAGCGGGGAGGCCCAATGATACCGCCACCCTACGGAATCATTCCGGTCACACCGTCCTGCGCACCGTGAGCACGTCGGCGAGCGCCCCGTGCCAGACGTGGGTGCCGACGTGCTGCAGCCGGATGCCCGGCGCCACCAGCACCTTCCCTCCGATGGCGCGCCAGCGGTCACAGAACATGTAGTCCTCGCTGATGTAGGTTCCGTTCTGCATGCCGGCATCAAACAGGGCGTGGGAACGCCTGCCTGCCGCGTCGGTGACGCACAGGTCGGGGTGTGCTTCGACGAGGCTTTCCAGGCAGTCGCGCCGCAGGCGCATGAAGCCGGTGCCCACCCGCTCGACCGAGAGCAGTCCATCGGGGCCCATCACGGCCTGCCCGAGCTTCACGCAGAATTCAGGCGCGCCCGGATTCCTCCGCGGCCCGGCCGCGGCCACCAGCGGCACGTCGTAGGACAGCAGGGCGACGAGGTCCGCCGGATCCCACGCCATGTCCGAGTCGATGAACACCAGATCGGTGTAGTCGTCGGCCAGGCACTGGAAGACCAGCTTGTTGCGGGCGTCGGCCAGCAGCGAATTGCCCACCTCGAACGCCAGCGCGTAGCGCCAGCCCAACTCCCGAAACATCTGGATCGAGGCCAGCAAGGCCAGCACGTAACGATGGTCCAGCCGGCCGTCGATGGTCGGCGTGGCGATCATCACCCGGCGAGCCGCGCTCATCGAACGCCCCGTGTCCCTGCGTGCGGAAGCCGGCCCATCTCGAACCGGAGATGCGCAAGCGGACGAGGGTCAGGATGTCGCTGTGCGAGTGCAGCGAGACCCTCTCCGCCTACCTCATTGTAGGCACATGCCGCGCCGTTCACGGAGCGGCTTCAGGGGGCCGTCAAAAAGGCGTTTTCCTGCCGCGGGGCGGCGCCGAGGTCAGCCTCCATAGGCGGCGTAGCGGCGGGTGCCGCGCCACCAGGCGACCCGGCAGGCGACCGCCATCGCGACCACCCAGGCGGCCTCGATCGCGAGCGCCCGGACGAGGTCGTCGCCGCGGATCTTCCCCAGCCACACCGCGGCGGGGAAGTAGGCGGTGTACTCGAAGGGGAGCCAGCGGACGACGTCGGCGAGGCTCGTGTCGGGGAGGCCCGTGGGGATGCCGGCGAGCATGTCGATGGGGAACATGTGCCCGGAGAGCAGGTACTGCACGAGCATGTAGGCGAACACGATGCTCGACACCTCGAGCACCCAGAAGCCGATCATCCCGAGCGTCGCCTCGAGGAAGAAGCCGAGCAGGAACGAGAGCACGAGCGACGCGAGGAACGCCGCGATCGTGGCCGCGTCGGGCGGCGGCGGAAAGAACCCGCGGCAGACGAAGAACACGCCCGCGAACGGCAGGATCGCGACGGCGTAGTAGACGAGCTTGTGGGCGATCCGGGCGGCGAGCAGGAACGACACGTAGTCCACCGGCTGCACGAGGTACTTCTTCACCGAGCCGTCGCGGATGCTTCGGGCGATGCCGGTGGAGAGCCCCGGCATGCTGGAGAAGGCCCGCGTGATCATCGTGAGCAGGTAGTAGGCGACGATGTCGTTCCGGGAGTAGCCGGCGATGTCGGCGCGGCTCGTGGCGGCGAAGACCGCCGTCCAGAGAAAGACCTGGGTGACGATCGGCAAAAACCGCATGAGCGTGCCGAGGGCGAAGTCGCCGCGGTAGACGAGCCGCTCCTCGAGGCAGATGACGAGCATCGTCCACCAGGCGCGCACGGCCGCGAACGAGCCGCCCGGGCGACGCACGGCGCCGTCTTCGACCGCGCTCATCGGAGCGCCCCGGCGACGGTCTCGCGCGACGGCGCCGCCGTCTTGAAGAGCTCGGCCACGATCTCCTCGAGCGGCACGTCCTCCACCGACACGTCGCGGACGCCGTCGCTCCGCAGGATCCCGGGAAGCACGTCGGCGATCCGATTGCGGTCGATTCGCAGCACGATCCGCGGGCCCCGGACCTCGCACGGGAAGCCGAAACGCTCGATCCGCGCGGCCGCGGCCGCCTCGTCGAGGTCGAGCGTGACGATCTTGTGGGTCGTGAACCGGTCCACGATCTCGGCGAGCGGCCCGTCGTGGACGATGTCGCCATGCGTGATGACGACCACCCGCTCGCAGAGCGCGGCCACGTCCTTCATGTAGTGGGTGGTGAGCATCACGGTCGTCCGCCGCTCGGCCTGCACGTGCCGGAGGAACTCGTGGATCGTGTGCTGGGCCACGACGTCGAGGCCGATCGTGGGCTCGTCGAGGAACAGCACCTCGGGCTCGTGGAGGAGCGCCGCCACGAGCTCGAGCTTCATCCGCTCCCCGAGCGACAGCTCGCGGACGGGCTGAAGGACGAGCTTCTTGACGCCGAGCAGGTCCACCAGTTCGTCCCGCGTCCGCTCGAACCGGGCGGCATCGAGCCGGTAGATCTCCTTGTGCAAGCGAAAACTCTCGGCGGCCGGCAGGTCCCACCAGAGCTGGTTCCGCTGCCCCATGACGAGGGCGAACCGGCGCCGGAAGTCGTCGGCCCGCTCCCAGGGCACGTGGCCGAGGACGCGGGCGGTGCCGCGGGAGGGCGTGATGATGCCGGAGAGGAGCTTGAGGAACGTCGTCTTGCCGGCGCCGTTGGGGCCGAGCAGGGCCACGAACTCGCCGCGGCCGACCGAGAGATCGACGCCGCGCAGGGCCTCGACCACGCGGCTCTTCCTGCGGATCAGGCCCCGCACGCTCGCCCACAGCCCCTCGGGCTTGTCGTAGACCCGATACTCCTTGGCAAGCCCGGCCACCTCGATCACCGGGGGGGCGGCGGACGGCGGGCCGGAGTTGTGCATGGGGCGAGTATAGGTGAAAACGTCTTCCCGCCCGGGACCGTCCACCAGGGATCGTTCATCAGGAGCGTCACGCATGCACCGCGTCGGCCTCGGCCACGACACGCACCGCCTCGTGCCCGGCGACGGCCTCGTGATCGGCGGCGTCACGATCCAGCACGACCGGCGGGCGCAGGGCCACAGCGACGCCGACGTGCTCCTCCACGCGATCACCGACGCCCTCCTCGGGGCCGCGGCGCTCGGGGACATCGGCGAACTCTTCCCCGACGACGACCCCGCCAACAAGGGACGCGACTCGGCCGAGATGCTGCGGGCCGCGCACGAGCGCGTGGCGGCCGCCGGCTGGCGGATCGCGAACCTGGATTGCGTGATCTTCGCCCAGCGGCCCAAAATCCTCCCGCACCGGCCCGCGATCCGCCGGCGGATCGCGGCGGTGCTCGGCATCGACGAATCGGCCGTATGGCTCAAGGCCAAGACGGGCGAGGGCGTGGGCCCGATCGGCACCGAGGAGGCGATCGCCGCCGAGTGCGTGGCACTGATCGAGAAGTAGGTTGAAGCAAACTGCGAGGGGTTGCCCATGCCCCAGGAGCCGGCGCAGGCGGCCAGCGCAGGCATGGATGCCGGAGCGCAGACGCCTCCGAGTAAGCGGAGGCCTGGAAGGCCGCAGCGAACGTCCGGCGACGGGGCGTGGGCAACCCCGAGCCACCCCGACGCACAACATTCATGCAGGAGCCGAATGACATGACCACCAACCCCCTGCCCCCGATCGAGGTCTACAGCACGCTCACCCGCACGAAGGCCCCGCTCGTGACCGTGAAGCCGGGCCACGTGGGGATGTATCTCTGCGGGCCCACGGTCTACAAGCCGAGCCACATCGGCCACATGGTGGGGCCCGTGATCTTCGACACGGTGAAGCGGCACCTCGCCTATTCCGGCTGGACGGTGACCTGGGTCGTGAACGTCACCGACGTGGACGACAAGATCATCGCCGAGAGCACGGCCCGCGGCACGACGATGGCGAAGTTGGCCGCGGAGATGACGGCCGACTACCTGGAGAACCTCGCGGCCCTTGGCGTGACCGGCATCGACGAGATGCCGAAGGCCACCGAGCACATCGGCACGATCATCGCCTTCATCGAGGGGTTGATCGCCAAGGGATTCGCCTACGCGAGCGACGGCGACGTCTACTTCGACGTCACGCGGGACGCCGACTACGGCAAGCTCACGAACCGGTCGGTCGAGCAGATGCAGGGCGAAGGGGGCTCGACCGCCGAGCGGAAGCGGTCGGCCGCCGACTTCGCGCTCTGGAAGAAGGCCAAGGCGGGCGACCCGTCGTGGGACAGCCCCTGGGGCCAGGGACGACCGGGCTGGCACATCGAGTGCTCGGCGATGAGCAAGGCGATCCTCGGGCCGCACTTCGACATCCACGGCGGCGGCCTCGACCTCGTCTTCCCGCACCATGAGAACGAGATCGCCCAGAGCGAGTCGCTCCACGATGCGCCCATGGCGACCTACTGGATGCACAACGGCCTCATGCAGGCGGCCGGGGCGGCGGGCAAGGTGGGGGGCCGGCCGCGGGGCGCGGTTGAGGCCGACGACGCGGCGGCCCAGGCGGCGACGAAGATCTCGAAGTCCACGGGCGCCGAGCCGTTCAAAAACCTGCTCGCGCGGCACGACCCGCGGGCGATCCGGATGCTCCTGCTCTCGACGCACTACCGCAGCCCCATCCACTTCGGGGAGGAGCCGCTCGGCGAAAGCGCGCGGGCGATGGAGGCCTTTGATCGGCTCTTCGCGAGGCATCAGCGCATCGCAGGAAAATCCTTCTATGCCCTGCCCTGCCGCGACCGACGGGCAGGCGACGCGGCCGTCGCCGCCGCCGGCCCCGACGTCGAGCCGCTGCGGCAAAAATTCCTGGCGGCGATGGACGACGACTTCAACACGGCGATCGCGATCGCGACGCTGTTCGACTTCGTCCGCGTGGTCAACAAGTTCATCGACCAGCATGCACTCGAGACCAAGAAGCCCGCTGCGGAGCTGGCCACGCTCGACGCGATGCTCGGGGTGCTCCGCGAGCTGACCGCCGTGCTCGGCCTCTTCCTCGAGCCGCCGCAGCGGGCCGCGGGGGGCGCCGACGAGGGGCTCGTGGCGAAGCTCATGGACCTCGTCATCGAGATCCGCGCCAACGCCCGCAAGGCGAAGGATTTCGCCACGGCCGACCTGGTGCGGAACAAGCTCACCGAGGCCGGCATCGTGCTCGAGGACCGCCCCGACGGCACGGGCTGGAGCCGGAAGTGAGCACCGGCCGGGCCGCGGGTCCGGCAGCTCAGGCGGCGGCGGTCGCCGTGAGCATGGCCTGCGAGTCCCGGTCGAACCTCGCGCAGGCCCGCTCGTAGAGCACGCGGTCGCGGGCCACGAGCGGCTCGATGGATGGGATGAACTCCTCGTAGCCCCGCCCCCCGGGGCGCAGGACGTTCGACTCCCTGATGACCGACGACACGGCGGTGCCGAACAGGCGGTCGAACCATCGGCACGACTCCGGGAACCGCTCCGTGATCCCCACGAACTCGAAGGCCTCGAGGTTGCGGAGAGCCCGCTCGAGGTGGGCGTCCGTCGCGTGGTCGAACTCCTCCTCGTGCTCGGCTCCGAGCAGCCTCGTCTGGTAGTCGGCGATGTGGTTGGATCGCAGGTACTCGCTCTCCATCACCGCCTTCGGCGACAGCCCCCGGTGGACGTGGAGGTGCGCCAGCATCGAAAGGGACCGCTGGACGGGATCGCGCAGCATGGTGGCGGCGCGGTGCGGGACGGGCAGGTGGCGCACGATCCCCGCCACGAAGTGGCCCACGAGCACGCCATAGGGGCGGATCGTCGGCAGTTCGCGGAGCACCTCCGCGGCCAAGGGATAGCCGCCGTCCTTTCGCCTGGCGAGGTCGGCATCGGACGGGTAGACGGCCTGCATGCCGAGCGACGCCTGGAGCATCCGCCGCAGCGACGTGCCTGCGGTCTTGGGCACGTGGACGAACAGCACGGGGGGCTTGCCGTCGCGACGGTACCGCTTCGACAATGCCCATCGCCGGGTCGTGAAGATCCGCATACCCACGCAGGAGTGCCTCGAAGATGCACCGGTCCGGCTGCACGGTTTATCGGCAGGTGACGGCGGGATCTTGGAATCCACAGGGGGATCGGGCAGCCGGCCGGGCGTCCCTCGCCACCCGGCCGCGAAACTGGGCGATCTGCCTGCTTCCCGCAATCGCGGCAACCGCGTCGGCCGCCGCCCCGCCGGCCGGAAATCCCCCGATCTTCAACGGCCGGGACCTCGCCGGCTGGAAGGTCGTGGGGGCCCCGTACTGGCGGGTGGTGGACGGCGCGATCGTCGGCGAGAGCGATGCGCACAAGAAGGGCTCGATGCTCTACACCGAGGCGGCCTACGGGGACTGCGTCGTCGAGGCGGACGTGCGTTTCGCCGGCGAGATCGACAGCGGCATCATGGTGCGGAAGCCGGAACTGCAGGTGCAGATCGGCGTGTCGCGGAGCCTGAAGCGCGACATGACCTGCTCCTTCTACGTCGGCCAGGGGGGCTATCCGGAGGAGGCGCGGGCACCGCGGGCGGCCGAGCTCCTCGAACCCGGCGAGTGGAACCGGATCCGGATCGAGGCCCGCGGCGACACCTTCACCGTCTGGCTCAACGGCGAGCAGGTCTCCCGCTACACGACGACCGCCCACCGCGACCCGGCGCCGATCGGCCTGCAGGTGCACGCCGGGCTCGCCATGAAGGTCGAGTTCCGCGACGTGCGTGCCGCGCCGCTGCCCTGAGTCCCGCGGCGCAGCCGCACTCCCCCACGCCTGCGCCTCCGCGGTCCGTCGGCCACTTGCCGCGCGTCGCCCGGCGCCGCGACCTACGGCAGGCGGATCTCGACCGGCTCGCTCGCGGTGCCGGCGGCATCCGCGGCGGCCATCTCGCGGATCTCCTGCGAGATCTTCATCGAGCAGTACTTCGGACCGCACATGCTGCAGAAGTGCGCGCTCTTGAAGGTGTCCTGCGGGAGCGTCTGGTCGTGGTACCGCCGCGCCGTCTCGGGGTCGAGCGCGAGGCGGAACTGCTCGTTCCAGTCGAACGCGAACCGGGCCCG
>JBJTPA010000234.1:0-3468 GCA_046074885.1 Planctomycetaceae bacterium | reverse complement strand
CTGCCATGAGCACCGTCTGGCGACGCGGCGTGCTCCGTGCCGGCAGCGACGCGACGAGGCCGCGCACCTCGTCGGACCATCCGGCGCGTCCCAGCAGGCTGCCGCCGATCTTGACGACCAGCGCCGCGGTCGATGCGGCGCCGGCACGGAGCACGCCGCGTCGCCAGACGGTGCTCATGGCAGCGCCCCCCGGGCGACGAGCGCGAGCGCGTGCGCCGGCGCCGCTCGCGACACGGTCGGCCCGAGCAGGTCGCCGAGCGACGCCGTCTCGGCGCGGGGGCACGCCAGGGCGATCGCCCGACGCGCCAGCGGCTCGCCGTGTCCCGAGAGCACGACGCCGTCCGGAATCCAGCCGTGCCGGGCCGCGACGCGACGGACCGCCGCGGCGACCCGCCGCGCCTGCACGGCCGCACACCGCTCCGCGGCCATGACCGCGGCGGCCGCCGGGAAATCATCCGGCTCCACGAGCAGGCTGCGGGCGATCCGGACGCGAGCCGCCTCGCGGGTGGCCGGCCCGCCGTCGGCGGTGTCGCGATCATCGGCGCCCTCGGGCAGGCCGCCGAGCAGGAGCCACGCGTCGCGCGAGTCGGCGAACCGTTCGGCGGCCACCGGGCGCCGCGCGTCGCCGTGCGGCAGGACGCGGACGATCGTCGCCAGGGGCGTCCGCTCGACGCCGGTGTAGACGAGCTCCCCCGCCAGCATCCGGCCGGCATCGTCGCGCGCGAGGGGCGCGGGCACGCCGTCCACGATCGCCACGACGTCGGTGGTCGTGGAGCCCACGTCGATGAGGAGCGACCTCGCCGCCGGCGCGTGGGCGGCGGCAAGCCGGGCCAGCGCGTGCCAGTTCGAGGCCGCGGCCAGCAGGGGTGCGCGGACCGCCTCCAAGGGTCCGACGAGCCGGCCATCGACGAGGTAGACGGCGACGTCGGCGCCACGGCGATCCGCGGCGACGACGAGCGACTCCACGAGGTGCGCCACGCCCGCGGCCCGCGACGGGTAGCAGTCGGCGATCTCGCCGGTCATCGTGGCGACGACGCGCCGGGCCGCGGACCTGTCGAGGATCGTCGCCAGCGCGTCGGGCAGCCGACGCCACTCGCGCCACAGCGCGAAGGGCTCCGCGTGCGTCCAGCCTTGGCCGTCGGCGGCCTTGAGGTTGGCGCCGCCGATGTCGAGGGCGATGAGGTCGGCGGCGGGCATGGCGACTCGTGCTGAAGGACTCGTCAGCCGGCGGGGACGCGGAACGACGCCCGGGCCGGCGCAGCGGCGAAGACGGGCGCGGCCGACCCCATCCCGCCGGGCGCAGCGGCGATCATCGCCGCGACGAGGCTCGTCGCATAGAGGCCGGCGAGGCCGACGAACGAGGTGGTGAGCCGTGGGTTCACCTCCAGGACCCGGTCGTCGCGGCCGTCGGGGCGTTCGCCGAGGATCAGGTCGATCCCCGCCCAGCCGCAGTCGGCACCGAGGGCGGCGATCGCCCGGGCCGCGAGCGCCCGTGCCCGGGCCACCAATGCCTCGTCTTCGAGCAGGTCGCTCCCCAGGAATCGCGGCGTTGCGCCGGCCGTGAACAACTGCCGCAACGGCGGCAGCACGACCGGCATTCCCGACCCGCAGATGCACGACACGCCGACGGGTGTGCCCGTCGCGAGGGCCTCGATGCGGGTCGGCACGGATGCCGGCGGTGCCCCCGGGGGCGCCAGGATCTCCAGCCCCTCGCCGCCGCAGCCCGCGCGCGCCTTCCGCGCCGCGGGCAGGTGAAAGCCGGTCGGCACCCGCTCGCCGGCGGCGAGCGAACGGCCGGCGGGCACGGGAAGGCCCCGGGCGGCAAGCGCGTCGATGGTGGCCTGCTTGTCGGACGCAGCCTCGATCACACGATCGGCGGGGGCGAGCACGCGGCCGCCGGCGGCGCGCACGGCCCGCACGAGACCGGCGAGGATGCCGTCGGTCTCGGGAGCGACGATCAATGTCCAATCGGCGTCCCGCGCGGCGGCGACGAGCGCGGCCGCGTCACCGCCGACCGGGACACCCACGCGCCGCGCCTGCGGCGGCAGGTCGATCGCCCGTCCCTCCTCGACGAGCACGATCGCCTCGAGCGCGGGATCCTTCGCCGCATCGGCCGCGAGCGCCTCGAGCATCATCCGCCCCTCGCGCGCGATCACCGCGTCGCCCCCTTCGAGCCCGCCCGACATGCACCATTCGGAGAGGACGATTCGCATGCAGGAAAGCGTAACTCGCCGAGATATCTTCCGGCGTTGCTGCCCGTCAGGAAGTCCCAAGCGCCAGCGCGGGGATACCGATTGCCGCCGTGAGCTTTCGGATCCGGGCCATCCGCCGGCAGTCCCGTCGCTCGCGCTCCGGGCTTCCTGGAGGGAGATCCGGAGAGCCCCGGCCTCACCGCCGGACGATGGCGAGCGCCGCGTGCAGGTGACTCCAGGCCCGGAGGGCCGGGTTGTTGTCGCCCGGAGGGCGACCAAGCGAAGCGAGGCCAGGATGGCGAGCGCCGCGTGAATTCAGAAAATCCCCAACTGGTCCCGCGCCGCCTCGGTCATGCGGTCGGGCGACCAGGGCGGGTCCATCACGATCCGCACCTCGACCGCCGCCACGTCGGTCCGCCGGCCGATCGCCCGCTTCGTGTCGGCGATGAGCTGGGGCCCGGCCGGGCAGGCCGGGCTCGTCATCGTCATGTCGATGGCGACGTGGTGCTTGCCCGGCTCGTCCGTGGACGGCCCGAGCGTCACGCCGTAGACGAGGCCGAGATCGACGATGTTCACGAACAGCTCGGGGTCCTTGACCTCCTTGAGGATCTCGCGGACGGAGTCCTCGCAGAGCGGCTGGCCCGAGGCCGGCCACGCCGCCGTGGCGGCGGTGTCGGCGGCGGTGTCGGCGGCTGGGGCGGCGACGGCGGCCGCGGGCGGGATCGCAGGGATCGCCGGCAGCGCGTGCGCAGCCGGGCCATCGGCGCCGGCCGCGGCCCGCAGGCGGATCCACACCCCGCCGTCCTCGACCTTCACCTCGTGAGCCCGCGTCGGGCGGATGGCGGGCATCGTGAGCGCGGCGCCGGTGCGGATGTCGAACTTCGCGCCGTGCCGGGGGCAGGCGATCGTGTGGTTCCGCAGCTCGCCGTCGGCCAGCGGGCCGCCGTCGTGGGTGCAGACGTCGTCGATCGCGTGCCAGGCGCCGTCCACGTGGAACAGCGCGACCATCTCGCCCCCGACCTCGACGAGCGTCTTGCCGGGGTCCGGCACCTCCGCCACGTCGCAGACCCGCGTGAACTCGCTCATGGACCGATCCCCGGGGGAGGGCAGGGAACGCGTCAGGACACGCGGTGGATCCGCCGGCCGATCGCCCGGGCGAGGGCCTCGCGGACCGGCGGGATCGTGATCCGGTCGAAGACCTGCTGGAAGAAGCCGGCCACGACGATCCGGGCCGCCTCGTCGGCCGACAGGCCGCGGGCCCGGGCGTAGAAGATCT
>JBJTPA010000233.1:0-4169 GCA_046074885.1 Planctomycetaceae bacterium | reverse complement strand
AGCGCCAGCGCCATCTCCGTCACGATCCGCTGCAGCCGCGGCACGAGCGCCGTGACGCCGGCCGCGATCTGCGGCTTGAGGTTCGGGTGCGGGAAGAGCTCCATCACCAAGTGCGGCAGGCCCCCTTCCTCGCTCAGCCGGTCGATGCGGATCACCGTCGGGTGGTCGAGCGACTTCGCGACCTTGAGTTCGTGGGCGAGCAGCTGCCGCTGCACCGGGTCGGCGGCCATCGCCGGCACGACCGCCTTCACGGCCACGCGGCCGCCGGTCTTGCCGTCAATCGCCTCCCAGATCTGGCAGTGGCGGCCCGTGCCGATCTGCCGCACGAGCGTCAGGGTGCCGAGCTGCTCGGGGATCTTCGCCATGGGTCGGGGTCCAGTCGCGTCTCGAGGAGCACCAGTCCGTGGGGCGGCGCCGTGGGGCCCGCGGCCGGCCGGCTCCGCGCCGCGAGCGCCTGCCCGAGCCAGCCGGGCTCCCGCCGCCCGGCCCCCACCATCACGAGCGATCCCGCGATGATGCGGACCATGTTGTACAGGAAGCCGTTGCCCTCCACCTCGATCCAGGCCTCGGCGCCGGCCGCGTCGGCCTCGAGGGCCGGCCGCGTCACCGCGATCTCGTGGATTGTGCGCACTTTCGACTGCCGCGCGGAGGGGGTCGTCTCGAAGCTGGTGAAATCGTGCTCGCCCACGAGGCAGGCGGCGGCCTCGCGCATGCGCCCGCAGTCGAGCCGGCCCCGCCAGCGCCACACGAGGTGCCGCGCGAGCACCGGCCGCCAGGCCGCGTCGTGGATCCGGTAGCGGTAACGCTTGCGAAACGCCGCGACGAACGGGTCGAACCCGGCATCGACCTCGGCGGCGTCGCGGACCGTGACGTCCTCGGGCAGCCGCGCGTTGAGCGCCCGGGCCCACGTGGCCGCGTCGAGGTCCGCCGCCGTCACGAAGACCGCCACCTGGTCGAGCGCGTGGACCCCGGCGTCGGTGCGGCTCGTGCCCCGCGGCACGACCTCCTCGCCCGAGATCGAGCGGATCGCCGTGGCGAGCGTCCCCTGCACCGTCGTCCGGCCCGGCTGGACCTGCCAGCCGGAGTAGCGGGTGCCCTCGTAGGCCAGCCGCAGGCAGATGCGCCGCGGCCCGCCGGTCATGCCCGCACCGTCCGCGGCCCCCCTGCCCCGCTCGTCGCCCGCGCCGCGAGCAGCTCGGCGATCTGCACGGCGTTGGTCGCCGCGCCCTTCCGCAGGTTGTCGCTCACGCACCACAGCGCGATGCCGTTGGGGCAGGAGATGTCCTCGCGGATCCGGCCCACGAACACCTCGTCGCGGCCGCTGGCCTTCCGCGGCATCGGGTAGGCCTTCGTTCCCAGGTCGTCGTCCACCACGACGCCCGGAAAGGCGGCCAGCAGGTTCCGCGCCTCGGCGGCCGAGAGCTTCCGCTCGGTCTCGATGAGGATCGACTCGCTGTGGCCGTTGGCCACCGGCACGCGGACGCAGGTGGCGCTCACCGCGATCGACTCGTCGCCGAGGATCTTGCGGGTCTCGAGCACCATCTTCATCTCCTCGCTCGTGAACCCGTTGGGCCGCGGCGAGCCGATCTGCGGGATGAGGTTGGCCGCGATCGGATGCGGGAAGACCTGCCGCGGCTCGGCCTCGCCGGCGAGCCAGGCGGAGGTCGCCTGCTCGAGCTCGGTCGTCGCGGCCAGCCCGGCGCCGCTCACGGCCTGGTAGGTGCTCACGACCACCCGCTTCACGCGCGCCGCGTCGTGGAGCGGCTTCATCACCATCACCATCTGCGTGGTCGAGCAGTTGGGCTGGCGATGATCCCCTTGTGGCCCGCGATCGCGCCCGGGTTGACCTCCGGGATCACGAGGGGCACGTCGGGGTTCATGCGGTAGTGCGCGCTCTCGTCCACGACGACCGTGCCACGCTCCACGGCCCAGGGCACGAACTCGGCGGCCACCTCGTCGGGCGTGCTGCCGATCGCGATCTCGACGCCGTTGAACGACTCGGGCCTGAGCTCCTCGACCGGGAACTTCCTGCCCGCGACCACGACCTCCCGCCCGGACGACCGCGCCGACGCGAGCAGCCTGATCCGCCTGGCGGGAAACTCCCGCTTCACGAGCATGTCGAGGATGATCCGTCCCACCGCGCCCGTCGCGCCCACCACCGCCAGCGTGTCGATCATGGTCTTTCCGTCGTGAACGTTTCCACTTCAGGCCCGGCGCGCGAACGGCCGGGCCAGCGCCCGCCACGTCTCGGCCGGGATGAACGCCAGGTTGGCCGCGATCATCGCCAGCCCGAACTCCATCATGCCCATCGCGAGGCCGATCCCCAAGTGGACCGCCACGGCCATCGCGAGAAACAGCCGCCGCGTGAGCCGCGGCCAGACGAGGGCGGCGTAGGCGACCTCCCAGAGGAGCGTGGCGAGCGTCAGGGCGTTGACGACGAGGGGGTGGCGGGCGAGGGACGTCAGGTCGAGCGTGCGGTACTGGACGTTGGCGGCGGCGCCCCACAGCGCCGTGCCCTCCCACCAGCTCGCGCCGAGCATCTTGCCGCAGCCCGAGAAGAAGTAGACGACGCAGAGGTGCACCTGGATGATCCGCAGGCCGATCGTGGCCCGGACGCTCGCCCCCCCCTGCCCCGCCCAGCCGAGCAGCCGGTCGAGCGAGAGCCGGGCCCCGCTCGGCCCCACGATCAGGCCGACGAGCAGGAGCCCGAGCGTGTCGTCGAGGCCGAACGTGTTGAGCGGCGCCCGATTCACGGCGCTCACGACGCCGGCGAACGACACGGCCGCGGCCAACGGCGTGGCCAGGCCGAGCGTGAGCATGACGGCGGCGACGACGCACGCCCCGGCGAGCAGGCGGATCGCCATGGGCGACGCCGCCGCGAAGTACCAGCTCCAGAGCCACGGCGTCGCGCGGGAATCGTTCATCCGCCAGACGTCGTGCGGCGCGAGCCAACCCGAGGCGCCGAAGAACGCCTCGGCATCGAGGAACCACGAGAGCGAAGACCAGGTGAGCAGAAGACCGGTGCAGATGCGGATCACCGCCAGCGGCAGCGGGTCGCCGGGCGTGAACCAGAAGGCGTCCCAGGCCGCGGCCCACGCGGCGAGCCAATTGCGCGGCGCGCCTCCCTGCCCCGCCCCGGTCGATGCGCCGCCGTGGCGGCTCGCTGCGTTCGCGGTCATGGCGATCCTCCCGCCGCACGGGCGAACGTGCCCAGCGGCGTGACGACGTCGGCGCCGCGCTCGCCGCGGATCACCTCGCCCGGGTCGGGCAAGTAGTGCTCGACGAGCTCGAGCCGCACGCTCGCGGCCCCGGTGGCCCGCAGGAGGTTGCGTGCCACGCCGCGGGCGAGCGGCTCCCAGTCAACGCGGGCCGCGCGCCGCACCTCGGCAGGCGCGTCGGGCGGCGGCACGCGGGCCGCGAGCTTCTCGGCCACCATGAACCGCCGGTGGTAGAGGAGCCGCGGCCGGTCCGCGGCGGCGTCGGGGATCGAGCCCGACGCGGTCGTGCCGTCGGCGCGGGTGACGGTCCAGCGGATCGAGTGGCCGGGCCCGGGGTTCGGCGCGAAGAACCGGTAGCCGTGGTCGAGTCCCAACGCGTGGACGAGCGGCCGCAGCGGGGCGAGCGCCGCGCGGGCCAGGTCGGTCGCCGGCGGCGGCCCGGCCAGCGGCGGCACGATCACGGCGGCGAGGTAGATCGCGATGAGCACCGACGCGACCGCCTTGAGCGGCCACGGCCAGCGGACATCGGATTGGGCGGATGGAGCCATCACGACAAGCCTAGGTCACGATTCGGCACGCCAAAAACTAGGAAAAAGCCCCAGCGAGGGGCTGCCCATCCCCTCGAGACGGCGGAGACGGCAATCGCAGCCTGGAGGGCAATCCTGTTCGGCACGGCAGGTGCGTGGGGGTCGATCTGCGTCTTGCGTGGCTCGGGGCTGCCGATGCCCCATCGCCGGACGTTCGCCGCGCCCTCCGGGGCTTGCTCACCCTGTGGCGGCTGCGCTGCGCCGGGCACCGATCCGCTGCCGGCGGATTGGTCGTGGCTGCGCTGGCCGCCACAGGGTGAGCAAGCCCCGGAGGGCGCGGCGAACGTCCGGCGATGGGGCATCGGCAGCCCCGAGCCACGCAAGACGCAGATCGACCCCCACGCACCTGCCGTGCCGAACAGGA
>JBJTPA010000232.1:0-18309 GCA_046074885.1 Planctomycetaceae bacterium | reverse complement strand
CGTGCGCGTCACGTGGTGCCTCCGCGAAGAATGAAAGAATGATGGTTCAGCAATGATGCCGATTTGGAAGGCCGTGCACAGTACCGTCAGGAAGCCCCGAGCGCCAGCGCGGGGAATGCGGGACACCTCGGAGCCGATTCGACCTGCGACCCACATTCCCGTCGCTCGCGCTCCGGGCTTCCTGGCGAATCGACAGCCAAGGGCGGGGCTGCGAGGGGTCGCCCATTGCCCTGAGAGCCGGCCTTGATGGCAAGCGAAGCCAGGATGGCGCAGCGCAGCCATCACGGAGTGAGCGGAGGCCAGGATGGCCGCAGTGAACGTCCGGCGACGGGGCATGGGCGCCCCCGAGCCTTCGCGCAACCGGCCCCTCAGCAGTCCCATCGCTGGGCCGGAGAATCGCCGGGGCCGCGGGTGCCGCAGAAGGAGACGTCGATGCCCAGTTGCCGGGCGACCGCGGCCTTCATGAGCGCGGCCTTCTCGGCGCCGGCCGCGTCCCCGGCGTAGGCCACCTGCACGTGGTTGGCCTTATGGCGGGCCATCAGCTGGTCCCGCGACACGCCGTAGGTCACGGCGTGCATGATCGGCCACTCCTTCGTCGTGGCCTCGAGCCGCCGGCGGGTCTCCTCCTCGGGGAGCCTCACGACGCCGGCGCGGCCGATGTCCATGCGGAGTTTTTCGGTGCCCCCGGTGCCGTCCACCCAGATCCGGCTCCACACGATCTCGCCGGGCCTGCTCACGCCGGCGAGCGTGCTGCCGCCGAGGCGGAAGTACATCGGCGGCTGACGGAAGCCCTGGGCACCCTTCCAGCCGCCCGTGAAGTGCGCCGGCGGCGCGCCCCCCGAGATCTCGAACACCCAGACCCACTGGTCGGTCGTGCCCGAGCGGTCCCAGTCGCCCCAGCGGACGTCGTGCAGCGTCGTCTCCACAGGCTCGCCGAGCGCGGCGTGGACGCTGTTCGTGAGCAGGCCGTCGAGGCCCGCGCACTCGTCCACCTCGTTGAAGTGCACGAGCGGCCGTCCCTTCGAGATCACCCGGGACGAGTTCGCGGCCGTGACGGGCGGCCGCTTCGAGTCGTTGAGCATGCCCTCGACGAGGTCGCTCGCCGGCAGGAGGTCCTTGAGCCCCTGCTGGTACTGGATGCCGATGCAGTCGCAGCCGTGGCGGTCGGCGATCCGCAGGGCGGCCACGTACATCCGGCACTGGGCGAGCACCTGGGCCCGCGTGAGATCCGTGGCCTCGTCGCGGCCGAAATGGAACCGCATGCCCGCCCGCTCGAGCCAGCGGAAGACGGCCCGCGCCTCGGCGTCGGTGACGAGCGTGGTCTCGTGGTAGAGCGCGCTTTGGCTCAGCCGTTCCTTGAACACGCCGGTCGCGTGGAGGAGCCGGTCGGGGATGATCGCGTTCTCCATCCCCATGCAGCCCTCGTCGAAGACGCCCATGAGCGCCTTCCGGCGGCGGAGACCGGCGGCGAGGGTCTCGGCGGCCTGGGCGACGGCGCGGGGGATCCGCACGCGGTCGATCGGCACGACGTGGCTCGTGTCGTGGCGGACCAGGCCGCGGTCGAGCCAGGAGCGCAGGTGCCGGTCGAAGCTCGGGCTCGAGAAGTCGTCGGCCCAGAGCGAGGAGTAGGGCACGCCCGACTTCGTGAGCGAGCCGTTGAGGTTGAGCATGCCGACGAGCCCGGGCCACCGGCCCGACCAGTTGGCGACGGTGAGGATCGGCCCGCGGTGGGTGGTCAGGCCCGGCAGGACGTGGCTCGAGTACTGCCAGACGGCCTCGGCCACGACGAGCGGCACGTCGGGATCGATCGCTGCGAAGACCTCCAGGCCCTCGCGGGCGCCGGCGAGAAACCCGTGGCCGCGGGTTCGCGACGGGGCATGGCCGCGGTCGAGCGTCCATCCCGCGCGCGCAAACGCGGTCGTGAGGTCGGCCTCGAGCGCCCGCTGCGCGGGCCAGCAGACGCGGTTAGCCTCCTCGCGCAGGTCGCCGCTGGCGACGAGGACGGCGCGTCGGCCGGATGCCGGGGGGGCGCGGCGCGTGGCCATCGGGATTTCCTGCGGGACCGGCGGTTGGGAGGCGGTGCGACGGCGGAACTATACTACTCCCGACCGGCGGGCGATTGAGCCAGGCCGTCCGGCAGACCCGAGGAGCGTGCAAGGCATGGGACACGAGGCGTTCGCCCGGCGGTCGATGGGGTGGCTGGCGTTCGCGGCGCTCGCGGTCGGCGCGGCGCGGGCCGACGACGCAAAGCCCGCGGATCCGGCGCCCGCCCCCGCGGCGACGCTGGCCGACTTCACCCGCTGGGTGATCAGCACCGACTACACCCGCGACGGCAGCCTGCTCGTCACCGCCGGCGGCGAGAGCCTCCTCTACCGGCCGGGCGACGTGGTCGTGTGGAAGGCGGCCGACGGCAGCCGCGTGGGCGACCTCGCCGGGCATCCGACCGCCGTGTGGGCGGTGCGGGTCTCGGCCGACGGCAAACTCGCGGCGACCGCCGGCTACGACGGCCTCGTGAAACTCTGGGATCTGCCGGCGCGGACACTCAAGCACGACCTCAAGAAGCACAAGGGCTGGGTCCGCGCGGTCGCGTTCTCGCCCGACGGCGGCCGGCTCGCGACGGCGGGCGAGGACGGCACGGTCGTGCTTTGGGACACGGCCACCGGCGCCGACGTGAAGAGCGTCGCGGCCCATGCCGGCGCCGCCACCTGCCTCGCGTTCTCGCCCGACGGCGGGACGCTCGCCACCGGCGGCAGCGACAAACTCGTGAAGCTCTGGAACGCGGCCGACGGCGCCGAGAAGGCGAAGCTCGAGGGGCACGGCGACACGCTCTGGGCCGTGGCGTTCTCCCCCGACGGGAGCCGGATCGCGTCGGCCGGGGCCGACCGCACGGTCCGTTTCTGGACCGTCGCCGATGCGAAGGCCGCGGCCACGCTCGCCGGCCACCGGGACTGGGTGACTTCCATCGCGTTCTCGCCCGACGGTGCGCGGCTCGTCTCCGGCAGCCTCGACGGCGGGGTGAAGCTCTGGGACGTCGCGGCGCAGGGCGAGCAGGAGGGTCCGCCGGCGGAGAAGTCGAGCGTGTGGGCCGTGGCCTTCGCCCCCGACGCGAAGACGATGGTCGTCGGCACCCACGCAGGCGCGAAGACGGTCGCCACGCCGGCCCCGAAGCTCCTCCCCCCGCCCCCGCCGCCTCCGCCTCCCCCGCCGCAGCCGACGATCGCCGTGCTCGTGCCGACAGAGTTCAAGAGCGCGGCCGGCGCCGCGGGCGCGATCGCGCCCGACGGCGCCGTGACCGTCACCGGACCGCTCGCCAAGGACACCTACACGCTCACCGCGGTCGTGCCCGGTGGCGGGAAGGTGAAGTCCATCGCGCTCGAGGCGCTCGCCGACCCGGGGCTGCCGGCGCAGGGCCCGGGCCGGTCCGACAACGGGAACTTCGTGCTCTCGTCGTTCCGCGTGAGCTTCGGCCCCGCCGGCTCGAAGGAGGCCCCCACGCCCGTGACGTTCACGGCGGCCACGGCGACGCACCAGCAACCGAACTTCGTCGCCGCCGGCGCGATCGACGACAAGGTCGAGACCGGCTGGGCGATCAGCGGCGGCACCGGCAAGCCGCAGTCGATCACGTTCGAGATCGCGGCCGAGACGGTGCCGCCGGCCGGCGGGCCGCTCGTCGTCACGCTCGACCAGCAGTTCGAGGACGGCAAGCACGCGATCGGGAAATTCAGGCTCACCGCGTTCCAGGAGCCGGCCCCGGTCGCCGAGCCACCCAAGGCCGAGCCTCCGAAGGCCGCCGATCCGCCGAAGCCCGACGCTGCCAAGCCGGCCGAGCCGGCGAAGCCCGGGCCGCCGGCCGCGAATCCGGAACCGGCCAAGAAGTAGACTGTCGCCGTCGGAACGTATGCTGTCGCCACGTTCCGTTCACCAGGGCCGCCGCGCGGTCCCGTCCCGCGGAGGCCCGCCATGACCACGTCGCCCGCCGTCCACCGTTTCGCGATGTTCCTGTCCGCCGCCGCACTCTTCGCGGCGGGCGTCGCCGTCGGCACGCTGTCGGGTCGCGGGAACGTGCCGCCGGTCCGCGCCGCGACCGCGGTGGCCGACGAGTCGTTCGCCGCGTGCACGGCGCCGATCGAAGCCGGCGTGGAGGGGCTCTTTCTGCTCGACTTCGAGACGGGCGACCTGACGGGCGGCGTGCTCACCCGCAACGCCGCCAAGTTCACGGCCACCTTCCGCCACAACGTGCTCAAGGACCTCGACTTCAAGGCCGGCAAGGTCAAGAACCCGAAGTTCCTGCTCACGACGGGCCTGGCCGAGTTCGCCGGCAACGCGGGCACCAACGTGGCGAGCTCGGTGCTCTACGTCACCGACGCATCGACCGGCGTGAGCATCGCCTACGCGATCCCGTGGAACTCGCAGCAGGCGACCGCGGGCACGCCCGTGGCCGCCCAGCTCGTGCCGCTCGACAGGGCCGCGCCCCGCGGCGGCAAGGCCAAGTGAGCGGACAGGCGGTGGGCATCACGGTGAACGGCGATCGGCGGGCCGTGGCGGCCGGCTCGTCGGCGCTCGACGTGCTCGCGGATCTCGACCTCGCCGGCCGGCCGGTGGCGGTCGAGGTGAACGAGCGGGTCGTGCCCCGCGGGCAGCTCGCGGCGTGTATGCTGCGGGACGGAGACCGCCTCGAGATCGTCACGCTCGTCGGCGGCGGCTGACCCGGAACGACCGATGACCACCTCCCAGGCCACCCCGACCGCGGCGGCCACCCGCGGCCCCGCGGGCGACGACGGGCCGCTGCGCGTCGGCGGCCTCGCCCTCGCGAGCCGGCTCGTCGTGGGCACGGGCAAGTACGCCACCCTCGCCGAGATGGCCCGCTGCCTCGAGGCGTCGGGCGCCGACTGCGTGACCGTGGCGGTCCGCCGCGAGCGGCTCGTCGATGCGGCGGGAGAGAACATCCTCGACCACGTCGATCCCGCGCGCTACACGCTGCTGCCCAACACCGCCGGCTGCTTCACCGCGGCCGACGCAGTCCGCGTGGCCCGCCTCGGCCGCGAGCTGCTCCGCGACCTGGGCAACCCCGGCTCGGAGTGGGTGAAGCTCGAGGTACTCGGCGACACGAAGACGCTCCTGCCCGATCCCGTGGGCACGCTCGAGGCCACGGCCGAACTCGTGGCCGACGGCTTCACCGTGCTCGTCTACACGAGCGACGATCCCGTCGTGGCCCGGCGGCTCAAGGAGCTCGGCGCGGCGAGCGTGATGCCCGCGGGCAGCCCGATCGGATCGGGGCAGGGCATCCTCAACCCCAACAACCTGCGGATCTGCCTCGAGTACCTCAAGGATGGCGACCCGGACTATCCCGTGATCGTCGATGCCGGCGTGGGCACGGCGAGCGACGTGGCCGCGGCCATGGAGCTCGGCGCCGACGGCGTGCTGCTCAACACTGCGATCGCCCACGCCGCCGACCCGGTGCGGATGGCCCGCGCGATGCGGGCCGCCTGCGTCGCCGGACGGGAGGCGTTCCTCGCCGGCCGGATGCCGCGCCGGCTCTACGCCACCGCGTCGAGCCCCGACGACGGGCGGATCGCCCGGCCCCGATGAGCCTCGCCAAGCGGATCATCCCCTGCCTCGACGTCGATCGGGGCCGCGTCGTGAAGGGGACGCGGTTCCTCGAGCTCGCCGATGCCGGCGACCCGGTCGAGGTGGCCGCCCGCTACGAGGCCGACGGGGCCGACGAGCTCGTGTTCCTCGACATCACGGCCAGCCACGAGGGCCGCGAGATCGTCCTCGACATGGTGCGCCGCGTGGCCGAGGCGATCTACATGCCGTTCACGGTCGGCGGCGGCATCCGCACGCTCGACGACGCGGCGCGGCTCGTGCAGGCGGGAGCGGAGAAGGTGAGCATCAACTCCGCGGCGGTGCGGACGCCGGAACTCGTGACCGCGGTGGCCGACCGGCTCGGCAGCTGCGCCACCGTCGTCAACATCGACCCCAAGCGGGTGGTCCGCGGCGGCCGCGAAGTCTGGGAGGTGTTCGTCGCCGGCGGCCGCGAGCCGACGGGGCTCGAGGCGGTCGCGTGGGCCCGCCGCGTGGAGGAGCTCGGCGCCGGCGAGATCGTGCTCACGTGCATGGACCGCGACGGCACCCGCGACGGCTACGACCTCGAGATCACCGCCGCCGTGAGCGGGGCGGTGGGCATCCCGGTCGTGGCCAGCGGCGGCGCCGGCAGGCCCGAGCACCTCGCCGACGCGGTGACCATCGGCGGTGCCGATGCTGCGCTGGCCGCTGGAATCTTCCACTTCGGAGAGTGTACGATCGGAGACGTGAAGCGGCTGTTCGCGGCCCGGGGAATCCCCGTGCGGCCCGCGGCCCGCTGACCGCATCGCCCGCCACTCGTCCGCCCCTCCCGCCATGGCGCACCCCGCATCGCCCCCCGAGAACGGCGCGCCGATCGGCGTGCGGTCGGCGCAGGTGCCGCGCGGACCGCTCGAGGTGGACAAGCTCTTCGAGGCGCTCGTCAAGCTCAACGGCAGCGACCTGCACCTCAAGGTCGGGCAGCCGCCGTTCCTGCGGGTGAAGGGGGCGCTCCAGCCGCTCAAGGCGGCGAAGCTGGAGGACGAGGACATGCGGCGGTTGTGCCTGCCGATGCTCGACGAGCGGCAGCGGAAGACGCTCGACGCCGATGGCGGCGCCGACTTCGCCCACAACTGCGTCGTGGACGGCGCGAAGTGGCGGTTCCGCGTCAACATCCTCTACCAGCAGGGCTCGCTCGGGCTCGTGGCCCGCCGCGTCAACAACACGATCCCCGACTTCAAGGGACTGTTCCTGCCGCCGGCCATCGAGCGGCTCTGCCAGCTCGACCAGGGGCTCGTGCTCCTCGCGGGCGTGACGGGCTCGGGCAAGAGCACGACCATCGGCTCGATGCTCAACTACATCAACCAGAACTACCGCAAGCACATCCTCACGCTCGAGGATCCCATCGAGTTCGTCTATACCGAGGACAAGTGCCTGATCAACCAGCGGGAGATCGGCACCGACGTCAAGAACTTCGAGGTCGGCATGAAGCACGCCGTCCGCGAGGACCCCGACATCATCGTGGTGGGCGAGATGCGCGACGTGGAGACCTTCCGCACCGCGCTCCACGCCGCCGAGACGGGGCACCTGGTGTTCGGCACGGTCCACGCCCCGAGCGCGCCGGGAACGATCACGCGGATCCTCGACCTCTTTCCGCAGGAGGAGCACGCGGCCCTCCGCAGCGCCATGGCGACGAACATGAAGGGCATCGTGGCCCAGAAACTGCTCAAGTCGATCCGGCCCGGTGTCAGCCGGGTGCCGGTCGTCGAGCTCATGTTCTTCGACGTGCTGGTGCGGAAGTACGTGCTCGAGGGGCAGGACCACCTGCTCGGCGACCACATCAAGAAGTCGTTCCGCGACGGCATGCAGGACTTCACGATGAGCCTCAAGAGCCTCGTGGACCAGGAGCTCGTCGATCGGCACGACGCGCTCGAGATCGCGCCCAACCGCGAGGCGCTGCAGATGGCGCTCAAGGGCATCGGGGTGGCCTGAGCATGGCAGGGACGAAGCCGGTGCCCGCGAAGGCCGCCGCCGAGAGGCCGGGGAGGAAGGGCAAGGTCGCCGCCCCGCCGTCCACGCGCGGTCCGGCGGCGGGCGTGACCGCCGCGGGCGAGGCGGCGACGCCGCGGCTCGCGGCGGCCAAGGGCATGCCGGGGTGGCGGGCGGCCCGGACGGTGCTCGGCGAGGCCCTCGCCGCGGCGAATTCGGCACTCCTGCTCGAGTTCCGCGACAAGGCCGTGTCGGTCCGGCGCTGCGGCGGGTCGGTCTGGCAGCCGGCCGTGCCGCTCGCGGGCGACGACCCGGCCGCGGCGTTCGCCGCGCTCGTGAAACTCGTGCCCGCGCCGGGCACGCAGCGCGACCCGGGTTTCGTGGTCACCGCGCGGAAGCAGCCCCGCCGGCCGTGCCGGGTGGAGGCCCGCCGAACCGCGCGGGGCGACCAGCTGGTCGTGCTCCTCGGTCCCGCGTTGCCGCCGCCCGAGCGGCCGCGGATCGGCCGCCTGATCGCCGCGGTGCTCGGGCGGCTCCTCCCGCCATTCCTCAAGCGCACGCCGCCGCCGCCGGACCGCGACCCCTCCCTGCCGGCCGTGGATCTCGTGGCCACGGGGCCCGACGCCGACGCGCGGAACGCCGCCGCCGACGCGGCCGACGGCTACGTGCCGGCGTGCGACCTGGTCGCCGCCGCGGTCCGCGACCGCGCCTGCGCCATCGCCATCGAGGGGGGGCCGCAGGGCGTCACCGTGCAGTTCGACGTGGACGGCGTCTCCGGCGCGGCCCCGGGCGTGGAGCCGGGCGACGTGGCCGCCATCGTGGGCGCGCTGCGGGCGGTCGCGGGCATCGACCCCAAGGCCCGCGGCCCGCAGGCCGGCCGGATCACCGCGCAGGTCCAGGGGAAGCCCTGGCCCTGCACGATCACTGCGCGGCGGGGCAAGGATGGCGAGCGCGTGGAGGTGGTGATCGACCACGTGCGGCCGAAGTTCAAGACGCTCGCCGACACCGGGATGCCCGCGGCCGTCGCCGCCCGGCTGCAGGAGTTCCTCAAGCTCGAGGGCGGGATGATCCTCCTCGCCGGGCCGCCCCGCGGCGGGCTCTCGACGCTCTGCGACACGGTGATCACGGTCGCCGACCGGCTGCTGCGGGACTTCGTGGTCCTCGAGGACGAGGCGGCGCCGCGGCCGGAGATCCAGAACGTGAAGCCGTACCGTTGGGACTCGCGGGCCGGCGGGAAGCCCGTCGCCGCGCTCGAGGCGGCGCTGCGGGAGTATCCCAACGTCATCGCGACCTGCGACCTCGCCGATGCGGATCTGGCGAAGCGGCTGGTCGCGCAGGCCGGCGAGGGCCGGCTCGTGATCGCGGGCATCCGCGCCGCCGACGCGGCCGACGGCATCGCGCGGCTGGCCGCCCTGGGCGTCGATCCCCGGGCGCTCGCCCGCGTGCTGCTCGGTGCGGTGGGCGTGCAGTTGGTGCGGAAGCTCTGCCCGAAGTGCCGGCAGGAGTACTTTCCGCCGGTCGAGCGGATCGAGAAGCTCAAGCTCGACCCCGACGCGTCCGTCACGCTGTTCCGCGCCGCGCCGTCCGGCTGCCCGGTCTGCACCGATACTGGCCACCTCGGCAGGACCGCCGTCTGCGAACTCGCCGCTGGCCCCGCGCTGCGGGAGTCCGTGGGTCGGGGTGACGAGGCAGCGAAGCTGCGGCAGGCCGCCGCGAAGGACGGCATGGCGAGCCTCATGCGCGACGCCATCGACAAGGCCGCCGCCGGCGTGACCTCCGTGGAGGAGGTGACACGGGTGTTCCGCAAGGCGTGAGGAGCCCCCCGTGGCCGCCCTGTCCCCACCCGCGACCGACGACGCCGGCGCAGCCGCGGCCTACCGCCCCGTGAGCGTCGCGGCCGTCGCCGCCGCCGTGATCGGCCTCGCGTCGGTGTTGGCCCTCGTCAGCCCGGTGCTCTGGGTGTTGCCGCTCGTCGGCGTCGCCGTGTCGCTCGCGGCGCTCGCGGACGTCGATCGGCCGGCTGCGGCGAAGGCCGGCCGGCTCGCTGCCCTGACGGGGCTCGGCCTGTCTCTCGGCTTTGGCGCGCAGGCCGTCACGACCGCCGCCGCGACGGAGTGGCTGGCGCGCGGACGCGCCGAGGCGGCGGCGCGGTTCTGGCTCGACGCCATCGCCTCCGGCCGGCTCGACGACGCGCGGAGCATGTGCGCTCCCGACGCCGCGGCCGCGGTGGACCGCGTGGCCGCCTGCGGCGCGACCGCCGCGGCCACGGCGCGGCACCACGGTCGCGATCCCGCGACCGGCGCCCGGGTGGTGCGGGTGGTCGCGGGCGACTGCGCGCTCGACTTCGAGCTCACCGCAACGCCGCCGCGCCGCGCCGGCGACCCGGAACGGCTCACCGTCTCGCGGTGCGCCGCGGTCACGCCGTCCGCGATGTGAAGCAGCGGACCGCGTCGATCGAATCGGCGCCGGCCGCGAGCATCACGAGCCGTTCGAACCCGAGCGCGGCCCCCACGCCCGCGGGCATCGTCGGCCCGTGGGCCTCCAGGAGCCGCGCGGGCACCGGCAGGGCGGCGCGGCCGTCGGCGAGCCGCGCCCGGTTCGCCGCATCGATCCGGGCGGCGAGGGCGGCGCGGCCGGTCTCCTCCTCCCAGCCGTTGGCGAGTTCGACGCCGGTGGCGAACAGCTCGAACCGTCGGGCCACGCGGGGCCGGTCGGGATCGAGCCGCGCGAATGCGGCCTGCGAGGCCGGCCAGTCCTCGAGCATCGTCGGACGGCCATGGCCCAGCCGGGGCTGCACGACCTCCGCGAGGACGAGTTCGAAGGCGCGGTCCCAGCGGGCCGGTTCCGGCAGCGCCGCGACCCACTCGGGCATCGTGACGCCGGCGCGGGCGGCGGCCGCCTCGAGTTCTGCGAGCGGCGCCGCGAGCGGATCGACCCCCGCGTGCGCGAGGAAGGCGTCGGCGCAGGTCGCGCGTTCGATGCCCCCGGTGCCGAGCGTCGCTTCCAGGAGCCGGTCGAGCAGCTTGGCCGTGTCGTCGAGCGTCGCGCCCGGGGCGTACCACTCGAGGAGCACGAACTCGACGTCGTGCTGGCGGCCAACCTCGCCGGCCCGGAACGACCGGGCGAACTGCCAGATCGGCCCCGATCCGGCGGCGAGGAGCCGCTTCATGAGCAGCTCGGGGCTTGCCTGGAGGTAGTGCGTGGCCCGCGCGCCGCCGTCGACGGCCACGGCGACCGGGTCGATGTGCGCCTCGGGCAGCACCTCCGTGGCGAGCACGGGCGTGTCCACCTCGAGGAAGCCGAGGCCGTCGAAGACCACGCGGAGGCCCCCGCGCACCCGCTGCCGCAATTCGAGCACGTCCCTGGCGTTCATCCCCGGCTCACGCGCCGGCCGTCGCGGGCTTCCGGGCCAGCCGCTCGGCCGCCTCGCGGTAGACGAGCACCGGGCAGGGCGCCCGCCGCACGATCGCCTCCGCGACGCTGCCCATGAGCATGCGCACCACCCCGGTGCGGCCGTGGGTGCCGAGCACGATCATCTCGGCCTGCTCCTCGGTCGCGAGCCGCACGATCTCGCCGGCCGGATCGCCCATCGTGAGCCGGTGGGTGAAAGGCACGGCCGGATCCTTCGGCCGCACGTCCTCGAGCATCTTCAGGATCCGCTCGGAGTCGGGCTCGGGGAGGCCGTAGTAGAGTTCGCCGCCGCCGTAGGCCAGCGGCGGCTCCTCCACGTGCACGATGAGCAGCCGCGCGCCCGACGACTTGGCGAGCGCCTCGGCATGCACGAGCGCCGCATCGCTGGCGGTGGAGAAGTCGGTGGGAAACACAATGGTTTTCGCGGGCATGATTCGATCTCCCGGGTCCGGAGGAGGCACCGGCTCGGGGACGGCAAAAGTCTCGTCGCTGAGGGCCGCGGCGGCCCTCGGCTCCTCGAGCGTTCGCCGATCCCCTCGCCTCCCCATGTTCGAAGGGCCGCCGGTTGACCACATCAGTGTAGAGGCTAGTGGAGGCGCATGCCCGGCAACGCTCCGCTGTCGGGGGAGAGCAGGTAGACACCTGGGGCGCCCGCGCCGCTGGCGGCCACGATCATGCCCTCGCTGAGGCCGAACTTCATCTGCCGCGGGGCGAGGTTGGCGACCACGACGACGAGGCGGCCGACCAGGTCCTCGGGCGCATGAAACCCCTTGATGCCGGCGAAGACGGTGCGGGTCGCGTCGCCGCCGAGGCTCACGGTGAGCTTGAGGAGTTTCCTGGCCTCGGGGACCTCCTCGGCGGCCACGATCCGCGCCACGCGGAGATCCACCTTCGCGAAGTCGTCGATCGTGCACTCCGGCGCGAGCGGCTCGGCGGCGAGCGCGGCGGCGGAGTCGGGGCCGGTGGGTGTCTGGTCCATGATCTGGACTCCTCGGGTGGCGGTCGGTGTCGGGGCGGTCCGCGGCGTGTCCTTCTCGGCCTCGGCGCGCGACGCGGCGAGCAGGGCCTCGAGCTGCGGCTTCTCGACCCGCTGCATGAGCGGCTGGAACGGCGCGACGGGCAGGCCGGCGAGCGGCGCCTGCGACTCGTTCCAGGAACGGATCGGGCCGCCGACGAGCGTGCCTGCCTGCTCGGCGAACTTCGGCAGCACCGGCGCCAGGTAGACCGCGATCTGCCGGAACAGGTTGAGCGCCACGCTCGCCACGTCGCGGAGCCGCGCCGCGGCCTCCGGTCCCGCCTTGGCGAGCCTCCACGGCTGCTCGGCATCCACGTAGGCGTTGGCCCGGTCGGCCGCGGCCATCACCAGCCGCATCGCCCGCGCCGTGTCGCAGGCCTCGTAGGCCGCCGCGATCTCCGCGCCGTCGGCCGCGGCCCGCGCGAACAGGCCTCCGTCGTCGGGATAGCGGTCGGCGAGGCCCGTGGCGGCGAGCCACCGTGCCGTGCGGCTGGCGAGGTTCACGACCTTGCCCACGAGGTCGGCGTTGACCTTGGCGGCGAACTCGTCGAGGTCGAGGTCGATGTCGTCGATGCCGCCGGAAAGCTTGGACGCGTAGAAGTAGCGGAGCATGCCGGGATCGAGGTGGTCGAGGTAGGTCCGCGCGAGCAGGAACGTGCCGCGGCTCTTCGACATCTTCTGGCCGTTGACCGTGAGGAAGCCGTGGATGCGGATCGTCGTCGGCAGGCTGAGCCCCGCGGCCTCGAGCATCGCGGGCCAGAAGAGCGTGTGGAAGTAGGTGATGTCCTTGCCGATGAAGTGGTGGATCTCGGCCGCCGGCTCGTTCGGGGCTCCGCGGCCCCACCAGGCGGCGAGGTCCTCGCCGTGCGCGGTGCACCACTCGGCCGTGGCGCCGAGGTAGCCGATCGGCGCGTCGAACCAGACGTACCAGTAGTGGCCGGGCGCGTCGGGGATCTCGAAGCCGAAGTAGGGCGCCGGCCGCGACACGTCCCAGTCGCGGAGCGGCTCGCCGAGGAAGTGGCCGGCGAGGTAGTTGGCCACGCGGGGGTCGAGGGCGCCGGACCGGGTCCACCCGGCCAGGAAGTCGTGCAGCGGCTCGAGCGTCACGAACAGGTGCTCGGCCGACTTCAGTTCGGGCCGGGCGCCGGAGAGCGTGCTCACCGGATCGACGAGGTCGGTCGGCCCGTAGGCCGCGCCGCAGGCCTCGCAGGAGTCGCCGTACTGGTCGGCTGCGCCGCACTTCGGGCACGTGCCCTTCACGAACCGGTCGGCGAGGAACACGCCCGCAGCCGGGTCGAAGAGCTGCTCCACGGTCCGCGAGGCGACGAGGCCGCGCCCGCGCAGCCTGCTCCACACCTCCCCGCACAGCCGCCGGTTGTCGGGGTTGTCGGTCGAACCGTAGTGGTCGAAGGCCACCTGGAAGCCCGCGAAGTCGGCGAGGTGGGCCTCGCGCATCGCCGCGACGAGCTCGCGCTCCGTGCGGCCCTCGGCGCGGGCGCGGATCATGATCGCGGTGCCGTGCGTGTCGTCGGCGCAGAGGTAGATCGCGCGGTGGCCGCGGAGCCGCTGGAACCGGACGAACACGTCGGTCTGGACGTACTCGACGAGATGCCCGAGGTGGATGTGGCCGTTGGCGTAGGGCAGGGCCGACGTGACGAGGATGCGGCGGTCGCGGGGTGCTGCCATGCGCGGCGTGATCGGGAAGGTGGACGCGGATTGTAGGGGCGGCTCGCAACCGGGGAAACGGCAGCGGAGCGGGGTGATTGGGCAAGGCCGCGGCGCGCGAAAGTGGCCTTGTCGCGACGGGGCGCGGGCGGCACTATCCGCCCGCTCGCGGGGCGGCGGGCACTGCCGCGAGCACACGGATTCGCTTTGGAGCCCGCCGAGATGCCCCACGCCGGTCACCCGTTCCGCGCCGCCGTCGTCCTCTGCCTGGTGGCGCTGCCCGTCGCCGCCGCGCCCGTGGCCGACCCGTCCGCGGCCGCCGCCGCGGGCGAGGTGCTGCTGCTCGACTTCGCGGCCTCGTGGTGCGGGCCCTGCCGCCAGATGGCGGGCCTCGTCGGCGAGGTCGCTGCGGCCGGCTGGCCGGTGCGGCACGTGGACGTGGACCGCGAGCACGACCTCGTGCGGCGGTTCGGCGTCGCCGGCGTTCCGTGCTACGTGCTGCTCGTCCGGGGCCGCGAGGTGGGCCGCATCGACGGGGCCACCACCCGGGAGTCCCTCGAGGAACTGCTCGCCAAGTCGGGTCCGGCACTCGGCGGCGCCGCGCCGCCGCGGCCCGCGACGGCCGCCGCCACCCAGCCCGCCGCCGGCATCCCGCTCCCCGTCGCGGCGGCATCCGCGCCGCTGGCGACCGAGCCGCGCGCGGCGCCCGCCGTCCGTACGCCGGAAGCGGCCCTCGCGTCGCATCCCGTGCCGGCCGCCGAGCCCGTCGCGTCACCCGCTTCGGGGCCGGTCGCGGCGCCATCGGCCCAGGCCGCGGCATCCCGTGCGCCGGCGGGCTCCCGCGGCCAGCTCGAGCGGCGTCTGCTCAACGCGACCGCGCGGCTGCGGGTCGAGGATGCCTCGGGCGTCTCCTGGGGCACCGGCACCGTGATCGACTGCCGGCAGGGCGAGGCGCTCGTCCTCACGTGCGGCCACATCTTTCGCGACTCGGCCGGCAGGGGCCGCGTCTCCGTGGACCTCTTCGCGCCGGACGCCGGCCGGGGCGTGGCCGGGCAGGTGGTGTCGTGGGACCTGAAGCGCGACCTCGCGCTCGTGAGCGTCTTCACCGAGGCCTCGATCGAGCCGGTGCGCGTGGGTGGGGGCGAGAAACGGGTGGTTCCCGGCGACGCCGTGGTGACCGTCGGCTGCGACGGCGGCGCCGACCCCACGCTCCATCACAGCCGCGTGACGGCGGTGGACAAGTACCTCGGTCCGCCGAACGTGCAGGTGGCCGGGCAGCCGGTGCAGGGCCGCAGCGGCGGCGGACTGTTCGCCATCGACGGCACGCTCGTGGGCGTGTGCAACGCGGCCGATCCCGCCGACAACGAGGGCCTGTTCGCCGCGCTGCCGGCGATCCACGAGCAGCTCGAGGAGGCCGGCCTCGCGTTCGTCTACCGGGCCGTCTACCCGAGCGGCGGTCTCGACGCCGTGGCCGACGCCGCCGGCTCAACCCCGCCGCTCCCCGCGCTGCCGGCCGAGATGCCGGAGGTGTCGTTCGACCGGCGCAACCGCTCCGACGTGCTGCCCACCGCCTCCACCGCGCCCGCCGGTGCCGCGGCGGCGGCGCCCGTCGCCGCGCCGTCCGCCGCCCCCGCCGCGGACCTCACCGCGGGCGAGCGGGCGCTCGTCGATCACGTCAGCAGCCACGGCGGCCGCGCCGAGGTGATCTGCATCGTGCGGCCGCACGACGCGGTCGGCGACGCGAGCGAGGTCTTCGTGCTCAAGGAGTCGAGCCGCGCGTTCGTGGACCGGCTCGCGGACGCCCACGGCGGAGGCGCCACGGTCAGCGACCGTCGCCCACCCGCACCGTCACCGGCGCCGCGTTGACCCCGTCGGCGGGCCGTGGCCCCCCGCGGCCCGTCGCCCCGATCATCACCGTGCCCCGGCCCAGCAGGTCGGCGGGCACCTCGATCGTCGCCTCGGCCGCGGCGGTCCGCCCGAGCACGCGTCCCGGCGCGAACACCATCGCGCCCTCGACGCCCGTCCCCTTCACGCCGATCCGCAGCGTGCCGCCGGCCGCGACCTGCCGCGGCTCGACGGTGAGTTCGAGCGTGCGGCCGTGGTTGGCGGCGGTCACCGGGACGATCCGCCGCCCCTGCGTTTCCACGGGGGTGGCTGCGACGGCGACGACGCGGAGCTCGTGGTGGCCGTCGGCCAGGGCGGTCGTGTCGAGCGAGAGCCGCTCGCCGCGGCCGGCCTGGGCCACGCGGATCCCGTCCACGTAGAGCTGGAAGCGGTCCGCGGCGACGTCGCCGGCTGCGGTCGTCCGTGGCTCCAGCTCGAGCGTTCCCGAGACCACCGCGCCCGGCTCCAGCACCTTCGAGTCGGCGGCCGACACGACCTCGACCTCCGGGATCCTGGCCCACGGCTGGCAGAGCGGGTCGCCGACCACGAGCAACTGGTAGGGGGACTGGACCGACTGGTAGAAGGCCTCGGCCAGGCTCGCGCCCCGCGCGTAGTGGACGTGGATCGAGGGATGCGGGAACTTCGCCTGCAGCGAGAAGGGCTCCGTCACCGTGCCGCTCGAGCCCGCGGCGCCGGCGCGGAGGAACTCGGAGAGCGGAGTCTGTCCGGCGGACGGCGTGAAGATGCCGCCGAAGCTCGTGAGGTTCTCGCAGATCGCGCCGGGCACGATCGTCGAGCCGCTGGCCCGCCAGTCGAACGAGGGCACGCCCGCCATCAGGCCCGCCACGTCCTGCTTCCGCTCGGGCAGCGCGCCCGGGACGACCTCCGCCTGCACCCCGAGTTGGGCGAGGGCGCGGGCGATCGCTGGAAAGGCGGCGCTGCGGGTCGTGGTGCGGACGTCGCCGTTCGTCATGAAGTAGATCGTGCCCGCGGGCCGCGAGCCGTCCGCCGCCGCGGCCGACTTCAGGCAGGCCGTGATCTCCGCGACGCTGTTGCCCCGGCCGGCCGTGACGCCGAGCATCGCCGAGAGGAGGTAGCGGGCGCCCCCCGCCTCGAGCAGCTCGCCGTTCCGGTTCCAGCCGTACCAGGCGCGAAATCCCCGCGTCTCGGCCGGCACGCCGTCGGCGCCCACCGGCCGGTAGTAGCGGTTGCTCTCCGGGTCGAGCCACAGCGGGGAACCGCTGTGCACGGCCGCGTGCAGCATCGTCATGCCGGTGAGCGAGCCCGACGGGAACTGGTCCCGCGCGCGAAGGTCGGCGGAGAGCTCGTCGGCGTAGTCGATCCGCCACGGGAAGCCGCTCGAGTAGACGACGCAGTCGATCTGGGTCGAGAGTCGCCGCGCGTCGATGGCCCGCAGGATCGGCCCGAGGATCTCGTCGCGGAAGCGGCCGATCGGGACGGCCTCGTCGCCGCCCGTCCAGGGCAGCATGTACACGTTGATCGCCGGCACGCCGCGCGTGGCGCTGAACGCGTTCGCCACTGCCAGGCTGTCGGGGTTCGCCGGATTGACGACGAGGAACACGTTCTCGGGGCCGCCCCCCGCGCGTGCCTGCGCGGCCAGGCTCCAGGCGAGCGACGCGAGCAGGACGGCGACGGCACCACGCATGCGGGCAAGTCTACCAGCGGCGGAGGGCCGGCGTGTCGCCGCGCGGCCGTGGCGGAGTAGACTGCGGGGGTTCGCCGCGCCGCCGCGCGGTGGCACATCGTCCGTGGAGGCCGTGCCCCGTGTCGGCGCCGGTGTCGCGAATCGTGCTCGTCGCCGCGGTCGCGGCGGCCGCCTCCGCGCCGCCGGCGCATGCCGCCGAGGGCTTCTCCGGCGGCCGCGCCATGGAGCACCTGCGGACCCTCTGCGACCTCGGACCGCGGCCCTCGGGATCGGCCGCCATGGCGAAGCAGCGGGAACTGCTCGCGGCCCACTTCCGCGCCGCCGGTGCCGCGGTCGCGGGGCAGGCGTTCCAGGTGCGCGACCGCCGCACGGGCGCGGCCGTGCACATGGAGAACCTGATCGTCACCTGGCACCCGGACCGCCGCGACCGGGTGCTGCTCGCCGCCCACTACGACACGCGGCCGTATCCGGACCGCGACCCCGTCGATCCGCGGGGCACGTTCGTCGGGGCCAACGACGGCGCCAGCGGCACCGCCGTACTCATGGAGCTCGCGCGATTCATGCCGGCGCTCGAGGGGCCGGTTGGCGTGGACTTCGTGCTCTTCGACGCCGAGGAGTACGTGTTCGGGATGGCCGACCCCTACTGCCTCGGCTCCGCCTTCTTCGCGCGCCAGTACGCGGCCGACCAGCGGACCGGCAAGGCCCCGCATCGCTACGCCTGCGCGGTCGTGCTCGACATGGTCGCCGACAAGGACCTCGAGATCTGGCAGGAGGGCAACGGCATGTCCTGGCCCGAGTCGCGGCCCCTCGTCGAGGAGATCTGGGGCGTCGCCGGCCGGCTCGGCGAGAGGCGGTTCGTGCCGCGCCAGCGGCACGTCGTCGAGGACGACCACGTGCCGCTGCGGAACATCGGCCGCATCCCCGCCTGCGACGTCATCGACTTCGCCTACCCGCAGTGGCACACCGCCGCCGACACGCCCGAGCACTGCGCGGCGGAGTCGCTGGAGGCGGTGGGGAAGGTGATGCTCGAGTGGCTGCGGACGCGGCGCGCGCCGTGACGCGCCGGGCGGGCCCGTGGTCGTGCGGTGGCTCGGGGCTGCCCAGATCGCCGAGGCTT
>JBJTPA010000231.1:0-5336 GCA_046074885.1 Planctomycetaceae bacterium | reverse complement strand
CTTCTACTTCTACTGCGGCCAGCGCAGCCACGACCGATCCGCCTGCGGCGGATCGGTGCCCGGCGCAGCGCAGCCGCCACAGGGTGAGCAAGCCCCGGAGGGCGCGGCGAACGTCCGGCGATGGGGCATGGGCAGCCCCGAGCCACGCGTGACGCCGATCAAACTGTCATGCATCTGCCGTGCCGAACAGGATTGCCCTCCGGGCTTCGGCTCTCTGCATGTCCGCTTCGCTCCGCCATCCTGGCTTCGCTCGCTCCCATAGCCCGCTCGTGGGCATGAGCATCCCCTCGTCTGGCCCGCAACGATCGAGCCGGTTGGGCGAGTTGACCCGGCTCACGCCGGGCGGCGTTCGGCGGCGGCCTGGAGCATCGGCAGGCGGATGGTGATCGCCGTGCCCCTGCCGACGGCGCTCTCCACGCGGATCCGCCCGCGGTGGGCCTCGACGATCTCGCGGCAGGCCGAGAGGCCCAGGCCCGTGCCCCCCTTGCCCGTCTCGTCCGGACCCGACTTCGTGGTGAAGTGCGGCTCGAAGATCCGCCGCATCACCTCCGGCGGCATGCCGCAGCCGGTGTCGCGGACCGTCAGATCGACGTAGCCCGTGGCCGGATCGTGGGCGAGCCGGAGGATGAGCCGGCCGCCGTTCGGCATCGCCTGCCGCGCGTTGACGAGCAGGTTGAGCAGCACCTGCTGGATCTGGCCGGGGTTTGCCGAGACCCGCGGCACTGGCGAGATTTCCCGCTCGAGCTGCACGCGGTACTTCATCAGCTCGCGCTCGAGGAGCACGAGCACGTCCTCGACGAGGAGCGTCAGGTCGATGGGCTCGAACCGGGTTCCGGTGCGGCCGCGGGCCATCGAGAGCACGCTGGCCGTGATCTTCGCCGCCCGCGTGCCGGCGGAGAGGATCCGCTCGAGCGCCTTGTCGCGGGTCGGCTGGTCGCGGTGGCGGAGGCCCATCCGCGCGTAGTTGAGGATCGTCGTGAGCGCGTTGTTGAACTCGTGCGTCGTCGTGCCGAGCAGCTCGCCGAGGGTGGCCGCCGTGCGGGCCTCCTGCAGCTGGGCCCGCAGCGCCGCCAGCTCGGCCTCGTGCCGCGCGCGGGCGGCCGTGCATTCGCGACGCAGGTCGTCGAGGGCCTCGGGGGCGGCCGCGGGCCGCGGGGCCGCCGGCACCACCGCCAGCGCGCGGGCCGGCCCGTTCCCGCTGGGCGGGCGACACCCGTCGGCACCGTTGGCGGCGTCGTTCGACATCCCGGACCCGTCCCCGTCCTCGCAGCCGGCACAGTCCCCGACGGTGCCGCGGGGGCACTCCCCACCCGTGTCGGTATCGTCCGGCGGCCCGATTCCGCTGTATAATCCGGTTTTCGCACCGTTTCGGCTCCTCGACCGTTCAATCTCCGCGGACCGGCACCGGTCGCGGGACGGCCCGGCGGGTGCGGGCCGGGCTACCCGGAGCGTGGACCATGGGCAGGAGTGGCGGCTCGAGCGGCACCGGGGCGGCGGCCCGCGGGGGCTTCACGCTCGTCGAGCTTCTCGTCGTGATCGCGATCATCGGCCTCCTGGTCGGGCTGCTCGTGCCGGCGGTCCAGTCGGCCCGGGAGTCGTCCCGCCGGACGCTCTGCAAGTCGAACCTCAAGCAGTGCGGCATCGCCCTCACGCTCTACCTGGACCGCAAGACCACCGGGTCGCAGGAAAAGTTTCCCGAGGCCGCCGGCCTTCCCAGCGCGGAACTGTTCACCCGCTGGCCCGCGGAGCCGATCCGGCCGAGCATCGCCGCCGTCCTCGGGCCCTACACGGAGAACTCGCGGCAGGTCTTCAGCTGCCCCTCCGACAGGTACTACTTCATCCGCACGGGGCCGCAGGCGGACGTCATCAAGGCCCGCTGGGACTCGATCCCCGCGGACAAGCGGCCGAAGGAGTACACCGACGTTCCCTACGAGGGGACGAGCTACGAGTATCCGTGGCTGCGGCTGGCCGGCAGGACGCGGGCACAGGTGCTCACGTCGCGTCGGACCGGCCAGCAGGTGTCGTCGGGCCGCGTGTGGGTGCTCTACGAGTTCGAGGCCTTCCACGCGCCGGGATACGCGTCGGCCCTCGATCTCGACGAAGCGGAGGCCAACCGCACCGACAATCCCGACTGGACGCCGCCCGACGGCGCCCGGAACTTCCTGTATCTCGACGGCCACGTCGAGAACCTGTGAGGAGATGACGCCATGAGCACGGCGACGCTGCGGGCGGGCCGCGGACGCGACTCCGACGCGCGGGAGGGCTCGACGGTCCTGTTCTGGCTGCTCGTGGTCACGGTTCTGGCCCTGGTCGCCTTCCTCGTGGCATGGCTCGGCGGCTGGATCCGCTTCACCACCGATCCCCGCGTGGCCGAGATCCTCGCGATGCAGGAGGATGCGCGGGCCAGGTACGCGGCCAACGGCGGGCCCTCGAGCCTCGTCGATGCGACCGCCGCGGTGGTGGAGATGAACTCGATCCGCCAGAAGATCGAGGCGCTTCCGCCGCACCTGCGGCCGCAGGCGGAGCGGGCCGGAGGCGGCATGATGCGGGACGTCTTCCGTGGCCGGATCGACGCCTACTTCAACGTCCCGCCGGAGCAGCGGCAGGCGGAACTCGACCGCCAGATCGCCCAGGAGGAGATCATGCGGCAGGCGTTCGAGGCTGGGCGCAGCCTGATGAACGCCGTCGGCGGGCAGGGTGCCGCGGGCAGTGGAGGTGCTGCGGGCAGTGGAGGTGCTGCGGGCAGTGGAGGCGGGGCGGCCGCGGGTTCCGGGGGTGGACCACCGCGCGGCGGCACCGAGGAGGATCGCAACCGCTGGCGGAAGAACATGATCGATCGCACCACGCCCGAGGAGCGGGCCCGCTACGTCGAGTATCGCCGGGCCATGGAGGAACGCCGCGAGCAGCGGGGCCTCACGTCACCGGGCGGCCCGCCCGGCGGGCCACGCTGACCGGTTCGGGGCCCGCTTCCGATGACCGACACGCTCGGACTGTTCCAGGAGGCGCTCCAACTCGCCCGGGACCTCGGCTACGAGGTCCGCGAGGAGCCGCTCGGCGACCTCCCCGGCGGCGGCTGCACGGTCAACGGTACGACGCGGGTGCTCCTCAACCTCGAGCGGCCGGTGGCCGAGCGGCTCGACCGCCTGCTGCGGGCGCTCGCGGCCGACGCCCGTGTGGCGGCGGAGCCGAAGAGCCGGCTCCTCGAGTCGCGGCTGAAGTCGCTCGCGGCGGGCGGCTGACGGTCAGTCCGGCCGATAGAGGCCGTGGGTCTTCACATACGCCTCGACGGCCCGCGGCACGAGGTATCGGATGCCGCGGCCCGCCGCGACCCGCTCGCGGATGCCGCTGGCCCGGATGCCGATCGCCGGCATCCGCACGCGGCCGGCGACGAGCCGCGCGAGCCGGTCGGCGCCGAGGAGCGCGGCGAGCCGGTGGTCGGCCGCGAGCGCGGCCACGTCGTCGAGCGACTCCCGCTCGAACGCGAGCGGCTCGGCGAGCGAGACGATCCGCTCCGGCTCCCGCCAGGTCGGCAGGTCGGCCAGCGCGTCGGGCCCGAGCACGAGCCGCAGCTCCGCCCCGGGCCGGGCCGCGGCGAGCGCCGCGAGCGTGTCCACCGTCCAGCTCACGCCGCCGCGGTCGAGCTCGAGCGGATCGACCTCGAAGGCGTCGTGCCCCCCCGTCGCCAGCCGCAGCATCGCCAGCCGGTCCTCGGCCGGCGCGAGCGTGCGGTCGCGCTTGTGGGGTGGGACCGCCGCCGGCACGAAGACCACCCGGTCGAGACCCGCCTGCTCGCGGCAGCACTCGGCCGCGACCAGGTGGCCGAGGTGCACGGGGTCGAAACTGCCGCCGAAGACGCCGATCCGCATCGCGTTCCCTGCCGGGGGGGCGGCCGATCCGCGGCCGCCGCGTGGCCGGGAATTTTCGCCGCGGGGCCCGGGGCGGTCTACTCGGGGCCATGACCGACCGGCCGGACGCACAGCGCGAGCTCTTCGGGAGCCGCCCCACGTGGGAGGAGGACGACGCGCGCCGGGGCACGATCGCCACGGTCGTGCTGCCCGAGGGCGTGGACAAGCCGCTCGACTACCTCGTGCCGGAGTCGCTCGCCGCGGCGGTCGAGCCGGGGCGCCGCGTCCGCGTGCCCCTCGGCCGCGGCAACCGCTCGCGGCTCGCCTACTGCGTGGCGGTGCGGACGGGGGAACTGCCCCCGATGCCGCTGAAGAGCGTGGCCGGCGTGGAGGACGACCGGCCGCTGCTCTCGCCGCGGATGCTCGAACTCACGGAGTGGATGGCCGAGCGGTGGATGGCGAGACGCGGCGAGGTGCTCGAGGCGGTGCTGCCGGCGGGCGTGCGGGCGCGGCACCGCCGCCGCGTCGATCCGCTCCTCGTCGCCACGGGCGCCGCCCCGGCGCGGAAGCCCACGGCCGCGCAGGCCGCGGCGCTCGCCGCCGCCACCGAGCCGCTCACGGCGGCCGACCTCGCCACGCGGTCTGGCGCCAGCCGCGCGGTCGTGTCGCGGCTCGTGAAACTCGGCCTGCTCGCGCCGGCCGGGAGCGTGGCGCGGCCCGTGGGGAGCGGCCCGCGGCCGGCGATCGCCCACGAGCGGCCCGCCGAGCTCTCGCAGGCGCAGGCCGCGGCGCTCGACGCGATCCGCCGGCCGCTGCGGGAGGGCCGCCACGAGACGATCGTGCTCTTCGGGGTGACGGGCAGCGGCAAGACCGAGGTCTACCTGCAGGCCGTCGAGGAGACGGTGGCCCACGGCCGGCAGGCGATCGTGCTCGTGCCCGAGATCAGCCTCACGCCCCAGACGTGCGACCGCTTCCGGGCCCGCTTCGGCGAGGTGGCGGTGCTGCACAGCCACCTCACGCCCGCCGAGCGGCACGCGCAGTGGCGGGAGATCGCGGCCGGCGGCGTGAACGTGGTCGTGGGTGCGCGGAGCGCGATCTTCGCGCCGGCGCCCCGCCTCGGCCTGATCGTGATCGACGAGGAGCACGAGTCGTCGTTCAAGCAGGCGACGGCGCCCCGCTACCACGCCCGCGACGTGGCCGAGTGGATCGCCCGGAAGGCGGGCGTGCCGCTCGTGCTCGGCTCGGCCACGCCCGCGCTCGAGACCTTCGCCCGCTGCCTCGCCGGCGAGTGGACGATGTGCCGGCTGCCGGGTCGCGTGGGGGGCTCGCAGCTGCCGGCCGTGATCACGGTGGACCTGCGGGACCGCGGCGCCAGATCGCGGGGCGCGATCAGCCCGCGGCTCGCGGCCGGCATCCGCTGGGCGCTCGACGCGGGCGGGCAGGTGATGCTGCTCCTCAACCGCCGCGGCTTCGCCACGCACGTCCAGTGCC